>JBEKYG010000511.1:0-4565 GCA_049511215.1 Acidobacteriota bacterium
ATATAGCACCTATATGTCAAGGCTTATTATTGATATTACATGCCTACATAATGGACCCCAAAATACTCCTATCAGCTGAAGAATGTGTCACTTACTCAAAAACGGCGGGGGGAAGATCCGCCGGACACCGGTGCCGCGTTTCAGCGGGAGACATGAGGAACATTCTGGCAGCCGGAGAGCGTCACACCACCACCACCTGAAATAAAACTGGTCGGCCAGGCCTGAGAGGCTCGCCCATCATCGGGTTAATCCGGAGCGCCCTCTTTCGCAAAAAGCTCCTCCAAGTCCTGGGAACTATGAAGGACGCGCATGACCTCAATACCTGTGCTGCATGGCCTGTAGAACACGAGAATCCTCTCAAACCTGGTTACGCGAAAAACCCTTGCTGACGCGAGAGACCGATGCTCGAGCCGGCACTTCCATCCCATACCAGGATGGCCGGCAAGCAGGGCGAATGTTTCCCGAGCAGCTGGGAGAAAGCTGAGACCCGCTTCAAGTCCTGCCTCATCAACGAGGTAATATGCCTCGTCATCCAAGTCTTTGTCGGCTTTGGGGAGAACGACATATCGAGCGCTCACTCAGTAACCAACTTTTTTGTGCGGCTCCGCTCAACGAGTCGTCGGCGTTTTTTCTCCCAGTACTCCTGAGTGACGTCAATGGGTTTGCCGGAATTCAGGCCTTCCAAGAGAAGGGCTTCGAGCTTTTCCTCTGCGCGCCGCTTCTGGTCTTCGCGAAGCAGCTCACGGACGTACTCGCTGGGAGTGCTGTATCCGCCCTGTTTGACTCGCTCCTCGACGAAATCCTTGAGGGGCTGTGGCAGGGAAATGTTCAACGAAGTCATACTCATGCCATTAGATTACCATAACCTTCATAGACTGTCATTACATGAAAGCGATAAACGGCCCAATCAGGATCCCGGGCTAAGCGACTACCGGCGTTAGGGAATAAACGCGGGCGAGCGTGGAGGCGGTTTTGAGGTCTCCGCGCCGCAATGCGCTGCGGACATCATCCAACTTATAGGCATCTTCCAACGATAGATAGGGCGACCAAGCGAGCTCCGTGTCGATAACTTCCACCTCGACTTCGGCGACATATTGTCCCTCGTGAACCAGCTTTTTCTTGCGCCTGATGGTCATTTCTTCCTCCTCATAAAATCCTCCGTCCATAGATCCGGGTCCGGCCGGTAGGCAGTAACCAAGACGACCGGCGCAGGAAATAGGGACGCTCCCCGTTTTCGGTCAAAAAACGGGGAGCGGCCCTATTTCCCGAATGCCCGAGCCTGTCGCGTTCCTCGCTGCCGGCTTGAGCTCGCATGCCTGGGATCGGCTGCATCACCGAATAGGACGTGCTGGCCATGGGGCCCGATTAGCTCACGAATGAATGCCTAGGCTGCTCGCGATGTCATCCAGCTTAAGCTTTACTTCGAGGGCAATTTCCTCTGGTTTCATCTGCTCCGCGATCAAATAATAGTCCTTCTTGGTCAAGGCAACGTCTGTCGACTTGAAATATCCCGGAAGCAGAGTCTTACTTGCAGGAGTTCGATTCAAATAATCGTGATCTCCCAGAGGATCGCGCAGAACGGCACCGGGCAATTCGTCTTTAAGATACTTCGCCCCTGCCGAAGCGAGCAGTGGAATACTCGCCGATTCGACATACCTTTGCAGAGCCGCCGGGTGTATAAGGTAATTTTCACCTTCGTAACGCGTCCATCGCCCAACAACCAAACCGTCAGCAATCACATCACGATCTGGAAGACCACGATTATCGCCGTCCAGCAGCAAATAGGCATTTATCTCAGGACTTATGGCTCGAAGTGCGAAAAAGTGGGCTCGCGCCTCGCGAGGATTGCGGCCCTGATTGCTTTGCCAGAATGGAGAGGTTATGCACCACTGGTAAAGTCGATGGTTCAACACTCGCGCCCAGGACCGCAGTAGATTAAAGTCGGTTTCGCCTTCCACATAAAGAATACCTTTTGCTTGCTCCACCAGTAGAATATCCATCGCGGTAAGACGTTTGAGTGCCTCTCGCACTTGGTCGCGCTCGGCATCACTAACCAAACGATGGGGCTTATTATAAAAAGAAATAATCAAATCGGGACTCGTGCCATCAACTAAGACCTCGGAGTGAGTAGCAATAATCAACTGACACTTTCGCTGTACTGCGATGCTCCGAAGCCTGTCGTAAATCTGCTTCTGCAAGATGACATGCAAATGTGCGTCAGGTTCGTCGATGAGGAGAACTGTCGATGGTCTTGCATAGAGAAAGCCCAGCAGAAGCAATACTTGATGGAACCCGCTCCCGGCGCTGGAAATGTCCAATTCTGGAAGCCCACCTTTTCCTGACTTAGGTGGTATACCCGGTAAGTACTCCGCCAAAATATACGGCCTTCCCTCATACTTTGGTGACAACAGGCGATATCCAAATATTTCCTCGATCTGCTTGCTCAACCTTTCCCAATCGCTTTTGTCGCCTCGTTCATAAACCTCAAGCAGGAGGTTGCGAAGAATGTCGCCGGGCTTGCCTTGTCCGATGAGCAGGTCTTGGTAAGGACGGTCGTATCGCGTCTCTTCCGCTCCGATCCCCGAAAAGGGCGGAACGTGGACGACGCTCACATCCCGCACCGCTTTGGGCATGTTATCGATGTGTTCTTTCGCAGGCTTCACATAGAGAAGTTCGGTATTCTGGTACCGAAATTCGAATGTCAACTCCCATGGCTCATTAGCCAGTTTACCTTGCAGCGTAATTGCCAATACACGCGGATAACCTGGTTTCTTGCCGTCCTCCAGTTCTTCCTTCCTCAACGCGGTTACGGTATTTGTCCATAATAGGTTCAGCTCGCGCAAGGGGATTGCGGTGAAGTCCTTTCGCGTGATCGGCACGCCTGTGCGTTCTTTGGCCTTTTTGCCGGTCTCTGGCCCCCGTCTCGAAGTCCATTTCTGTAAAGCCAAATTCCAGACGGCTATGGCCTGTAAGAGGGTTGTTTTTCCTGAATTGTTCGGACCGGCTAGAACGATATGATCCGATAGGTTGAAATCCTCGCTCTCGAAGCGCTTGAAATAGCTCACTTTTACTCGTGTGATCATTATTCTCCTTCCGCCTCGCGCAGTTTCTTCACACCCAGCATCGCATTCTTGTGATCAGCAACCACCTTCACCGTGATCTGACATCTACGCATTTTTAACTCGACGAGCGGTGGCGGGCAAGGGAATTCCGGCAGCTGGCACAACGTGGATCGTCCGTTGCAGCGGATAGCAAAATGGGTGGCAGGGAACTATTTTCCTAATTGCGAGAGGAGGCGACCACCCCGCGGATCGCCCGGAATTTGTGGAAATAGTTCCCTGCCACTGATTTTACTGCGTCAGAAACACCAGATGTCCCGTGGGAACATACCTGGCATCCGCAGCGTCTCGTAGCAGGACATGCCACTCGCGGGTATCGAGTCGGAGCAGGGCAAGCCAGGGCTGTGAGTCCCAGGCGTGTCTCATTACGGTGAACAGCACGGCCTTCCCATTGGGGAGCCAGGAGGGCAAGCGGTGGCTGTACTCTTCCCGCTTCGGGTCGGGCGTGGTCAGGCTCTCCGGCTTTCCGCCGTCCGCCGAGGCTCTTGAGAGACCAGCGTCTTCTCCATCTGCAAACACGATGCTGTTATCAGGACCCCAACTTGCTCCGAAGAGTAAGGCAGCGTCGCACAACGTAGTCGACACACCACCGTCGACAGGAATCTTCTTCAGCTTGCCGTCTGCCCAGAATCCCACCCAGCGGTTGTCGGGCGACAGGAAGGGGTTGATGCCACCTTCCGTCCCGGTGATAGGCCTGGCTTCCGCTTGATCCATTCTCCGCAGATACAACTGAGACTTCGCTTGAGGGCTGGGATTCTCCTCAATCGCGCTGTAGACAACGAACCTGCCGTCGCCGGAAATGGCCATGGCAGTTCGGCTCGGGCGTTGCGCCTCCAGGACCCTGCGCATGCCGTCGAGCCAATGGCCCGGCTCCACCTTGATCACGGACCTGACCACGGGGGAGGACGTGCCAGGCTGCGAGTATCTCATCAATGCTGCGCCGATCAGGATACCTGCCAGAAGCATGACAGCCGCACACGCAGCCAGCCAAAGGAGTGAGAATCGCCGAGGAGCAGGCAATGCTTGGATGGGAACGGCATCCTTGGCGGCGGACTCTTCGATTTCGATACGGGCATCGAGAATGTCCTGCTGCCTTCGCTTCGAATCCTTCCGCAGGCATCGTCTGAGCAACGCACGGATACTGGATGGCGTGTTTGCGGACAGGAGGCTCCAATCCGGTTCAGCTTCCAGAATCTTAGCCATCACCTCCGTGACATCATCCCCTCGGAATGCCCGTTTCCCGGTCAGGCACTCATACATAACGCAGCCGAAAGCCCAGATGTCCGCCCGCTTGTCGACCGTCTTGCCCTTGGCCTGCTCGGGACTCATGTAAGCGGCAGTGCCCAGCACGACGCCGGGGCGGGTCATCGCCTCGGTGATCGTGGGTGAATGCGACAGGTCCGCGGTTGCGGCCTGATCATGGAGGGCACGCGCCAGCCCGAAGTC
>JBEKYG010000512.1:0-4565 GCA_049511215.1 Acidobacteriota bacterium
TGACGCCGCTGCAGAAGCGGGCTTATGAACTGTTGGGATTGTTGCCAGTAAATGGAAAATGAAATTGCGGATATCTCCTGCAAATTCAGTCAAATACTGTCCCAACCCCCGTGGAACTTCGGGCTAAACAGATTCCCCAGAAGGGCGTTGAAATGCGCAGAGAGCGGATCCTGTTCCAGCGCGTGCTGCATTTCGGTCACGGCCTCCTCGACTCGTCCGGTGGCAAAAAAGAACATGCCGGCAAAATAGTGAATATCTGGGGAGACGGAATCTAACTCCAACGCACGCCGGAATTCTCGCTCAGCTCTGATCCAATCGAAATCGCCGGTCCCCAGGGCTAATCCCAGTACGGCGTGAGCCTCGGCCAGCGTGTCATCGAGTTTGACAGCTTCGAGCGCCGCCGCCCTGACCCTGGGCATGGCTTCTCTCGGATTCAGGAACCCGAGAAGCGTGCTCTTCCAGTAGGAATACCCCATCCTGACGTACGCCAGCGTGTAACTCGGGTCCAGCGCAATGGCCTGTTCACAATACCGGTTGCACTTCTCGTGACCCTCCGGAGTCATCTTATACAGGTGGTGCCGCGCCTTCAAACACAGGTCGTAGGCCTCGATATTCTGCGTGTAGCGCTTGACCAGCGGACCGCTCACTGCCAGGCGCACGCGCAGTTTGTCGGCGATCGCCTGCGAGATTTCATCTTGGACGGCGAACACGTCGGTCATGTCCCGGTCATAGCGTTCCGACCAGAGGTGATAGCCGTCGGCCGCGCTCACCAGTTGCGCGGTCACGCGGATCCGGTTGCCGGCCTTGCGCACACTCCCTTCTAGGATGCTCTCCACATTGAGTCTGGCCCCGATCTCGCGGACGTCCGCCTCCTTGCCCCGGAAAAAGAAGGACGAAGTGCGTGCTGTCACTCGCAGGCCCGGCAAATGTGTCAGGGCGTTGATGATCTCTTCGGCCAGCCCGTCGCTGAAATACTCATTCTCCTTGTCCGCGCTCAGGTTGGCGAAGGGAAGTACTGCGAGCGACGGGATGCGAGGCGATTCTGTGACGGCCGGCGCCGCCTTGCGTCCCGAGTCGCGATCGCGTTTCAGCCGCTGCAAGTCGGTGCGTAGTTCGGAAGCGCTCTGGCAACGCAGCTTCCTGTCTTTTTCGAGCGCCTTGTTGATGATGTGCTCCAGCTCTTCGGGAATCTCGGGATTCATACGCACAGGCGAGGTCGGCGTTTTGGTCAGGATCGCGTTGAAGATGACCGCCGAGGTATTGCCGGTGAATGCCTGCTGGCCCGTGGCCATCTCGTAGAGAACAACGCCGAATGAGAACAAGTCGGAGCGGGCGTCAAGTTCCTCGCCGCGGGCTTGTTCGGGAGACATGTAAGCGACCGTACCCACCGTGCTCCCCGGGCTCAGGATGCAATCCGCATACTTTCGATGGGATTGCCCCACAATTGATCGATAAATTTCGAGTGGTGTCCTACGCCCGGCGGGGCGATGGGCGCTCCGAAGATAAGGGTCCTTACGATGTCGACACCATGGTTGAGGATCTACGGCAGCTACTCGATAGTCTCGGCATCTCAAAGGTTCACCTCGCGGGCTGGTCGCTCGGCGGTCACGAGTTAACGCGCTTCGCTGGCCTGTATCCGGAGCGGGTTGGCAAGCTGGTTTACCTGGATGCCGGCTACGATTGGTCGAATCCCGGTTGCGTCACTGTCATGGATCACAGGCCCCCCGTTCAGTGGCCGCCTTCACCGGCAGATCTCCAATCCTTTGGCGCATATCGAAAATGGTTTACCGAACGCAGTATTCGCGCCGGCGCCCCATGGTCCGCAACAGTTGAAGCCTATGCACGTGGCTATCTCGTCGAAGACCCCAACGGCCGGCTTCGGTTTGTAAATCCGGGTAGCGATGGGAATGCCAAGAGGACGGCAGATCAAGCCCCTTACCGACGTGACTACCGTGCCGTCAAGGCACAAGCCCTGGCTATTTATGTCCCTTACTTCCTGCCGATTAACGTGGGAGACGCCGCCGAGCAAGATGCAGCTCGCCGCTGGACCAACGACTGGTGGCAACCATGGCAGAGGGTGCAGCGCGCCAAGTTTGAAAGCGAGATGCGCAATGCTCAAGTCCGCATGCTGGAGGGTGGCAACCACATGATCTTTCTCTTTACTCACGAGCACGAGGTGGTCAGCCTCATGCGCGACTTCCTTCTCGGCGAGAATAAATCTGTCGGGAAATGAGCTATATTTTGTGTCGAGCGGAAAATCCCATCAGCAATTTCGCTGGTTGTCGTCATCATGAAAGAACCCTCCTTGGTGTGCCGCCTGTGGCAGCGAACTGAGCAATTCTTGGAGAAGCTTAACAGAATATCGGAGTCAAGTCAGGCAGGGAGGTGCTTGTGGGAACGGAATTTCAGAAAACCGTGAAATGGAATTCCCTTCCGCTTGGCTCGGTGGCCTTGAGTCAAGCGCCCATGATACGGGCTTCGAGAAGAATGAGAATCCGCGATGGGACGTCTCCTCGAACAGGGCTTCGCGGGAGTGAGGAGGAGATTTGTCTGCCCCGCCGTCCCTTTTCGGGTGTAGAATCCTGCCAGAACGCCTTCCGAGCCGTGATGTCCCGAGCGGGAATACGCAGGACTGTCCGGGAATGTGACATGCCAACCCAAATCGGACGGTGGAGCGGCACCATTGGAGGGTTTCGCTAAGAGCTCGCAGTTTGTTTCAGCTCAGCTGCCGGGAGAGATCAGGACGAGCCTCCAAGCGAGACGCTTGAGGCGAAAAGCCCATTTATTTTTCCTACCGCGGCCTTCGGCCGCAACCAATGAGATAGAAGAGGATATCGCCTTGAAACTTCTTGCAGAAACGCAAAGAAGTCATGGATAGAAATTCTATCCATCGGCCCAGCCTGGAGCATGGTCTCTACCTTCTGATCGTCGATTACCTCCATCTGATGAGCGGTTCGAACCGGCACTGCAAGAACTGTATCCAGGAGATATCCCCGATCTCACGCGGCCTTGGAGCCTTTGCCAACAAGATCAACGTTCCCGTTATTCGTCATCGCATAGCGGCCGAGTGACATCGGACTGGATTACCGGATAATGATGTTTCAATTGGTCACTCGGCAACTGTCATTTGTCCATTACCGCGCTGCATTCTGCACCTTTGGGGCCTCGGCTTCGCCGGCGATGGCATGGTAGGCCACTCCTGCAATCGCGGCCCCGACGATCGGCGCTACCCAGAACAGCCAAAGCTGCTGCAGCGCCCAACCGCCGGCAAATATGGCTGGACCCGTGCTGCGCGCCGGGTTCACCGACGTGTTCGTTACGGGAATCCCGATTAGATGGATAAGTGTAAGCCCGAGCCCGATGGCAATCGGCGCAAAGCCCGCAGGCGCGCGCCGGTCGGTCGCGCCGAGAATGATCATGAGGAACATGAATGTCAAAACGAGTTCTGCCACAAGGCACGCCATCAGCGTATATCCGCCGGGCGAGTGCGCGGCGTATCCGTTGGAGGCGAAGCCGCCAATCTCAAAGCCAGGCTTGCCGCTGGCGATCACATAGAGCACAGCCGCGGCTACGACTGCACCCAGAACCTGCGCGATGATGTATGCCGGCAGCTCTCTGGCGGGAAATCTCTTCCCGACCGCAAGCCCAACCGAGACAGCCGGATTGAGATGGCAGCCGGAGATATGGCCGATGGCATATGCCATGGTCAAAACGGTAAGACCGAACGCCAGGGCAACGCCCAAAAATCCGATTCCTAACTGTGGATAGGCGGCAGCCAGAACCGCGCTGCCGCAGCCTCCGAAAACCAGCCAGAATGTCCCAATGAATTCCGCGGTTGCCTTCCTTCCGAGTGACATATCGCACCCTCCTGGAAATGATGCTACGGATCGTAAGGTTAGGGAGCCAAATTCAGGGTGATTATAACTCAAACGCCGAATGACGAATCAAATTGCGTACACTCCGGCCTCCGTGCGGGGACCACCATTGCTGCCCATTCAGGAGACTTCCCCAATATCGTGAGCTTGCGCCGCAGAGGCAATTGATAGCGGCCCGCAAGGCAGGCCGGCATTTTCAGCTCGTGAGTGCCCCTCTACCGCATGCAGGACTGTTGTGATGTTCCGCGGCATCCTTCCCACTCCAGATTTCCGGTTGAGCATCCGGCATCATGGCGCCCAGGCGGCCTCAAGGCCACATATTCCACGTGCCCTCACTACGCCCCGTGTGACAAGTGCCAAAGATCTCGGCGGCCATATGGCTTCGGCAATTTCCCGCACCGCTTGGAAGCTTGTCAGAATTTGAAGAGGAAGCTGGTGATAAACGCCGTGTCATTGCTCTTCACCGAAGGATTCGGCGTTACGTTTTTATAGTCGTCGAGAAACTCGACCTTCACCTGGATCCTTTTCGTGATTGAGGTTACCAATGAGATGCCCGTGTGGTAGAACGCATCGTTGAAGTCGCTCGTTTTCCAGAGCGCCGTGAAAACCTGGGCGATCGACGTCTTATCCGATAACTTGTAAGAGTAGGACTGCCCGGCATTAATAGTGCCGCTCGTCTTGACATCGATA
>JBEKYG010000513.1:0-4565 GCA_049511215.1 Acidobacteriota bacterium
ATCCGCTATCAGACTGGTGAAAATCGCCCGGCCGCGGCGGGCCTCGCCGCCGCCGCCCATCCTCCAGTACGCTTTAAGCTCACCCCCGACCCTGGGATCCGAGGTCACACGATCACAGAACCATTGGGCCACATCCTTCGCTTGCGTCAGAGCCCGGAAAATTACCGCCGGTGAAGCCTGAATCAAGACCTTCTTTTCTATAATTCCAGCGCTTGGATCACCGCCCATAGGCGTCAACGATACCACAGCCAGCCAAATATCGGCGCAGAGATTGCAGCACCTCCTTCGGCAGTTAAAAGGATTTTCGCCTCAAAGACTCAAAGCCTCCAAGACTCGAAGAATTTAAATTGCTGACTTCTTAGAGTCTTTGAGCCTTTGAGTCTTCGAGGTAGATCTTATTTGCGGCTATGCTGGTCCATGTTTTCCGGGGTTTCTGAGGCGCCTCAACCAACTGGGCGGCGATATTTTTGCGAGGGGCCGGCATATCGGGATATAATGCCTTTTCCGTAAATGCTGTACTATCTGCCGAAAGAAGGCCAAATGCGAAACAGGCTAACGTGGGTGATTATTCTGCTGGTAGTGTTTGTGCTGGCTGGAGGGTTGTCGTTCGCGGTCGAGATGTACTTCGACTGGCTCTGGTTCGGAGAACTCGGCAAGACCATTCTATTTACCACCGCTCTCTACGCCAAGGGTGCCATATTTGCCGCGGTTCTGGCTCTGGCTTTTGTTTTTCTGTATGGCAATCTCTGGATTGCGCATCGAGGCCCCGGTGCTATCAAGATCGGCATTCCCACGGCTGATGGGCGCATCACCGCTTACACCTTTGCGCCGACGACGGTGGAGCGTCTGGTGGGTTTGTTGTCGCTGGCCGCGGGGTTTTTGCTGGCGCTGCGGAGTGCCGGGTTGTGGGAGATATTCTGGCAGTATCATTATCGGGTCGATTTCGGAACCCAGGATCCGATCTTCTTTCGCGACATCTCCTTTTACTTTTTCACACTGCCTCTGCTCGAAGAGATGGTCCGATTCGGACTGCTGCTTTGTTTTCTCGCGGCGCTGGGCGCGATCCTCCTGTACTATTTCAAAGGGACGTTTTCCCTGCGCATGGTTCGCTTCACCAAGCGCGGGCGCGCCATCACGCATTTGTCGGTGCTTGCGGGATTGTTTTTCCTGCTCCTGGCCGCAAATGCCTATCTTGACCGGTTTGAGCTTCTGTTCTCCGACCACTCGTTGATGTATGGCGCCAATTACGCGGACCTGTACGCCCGGCTGCCGGTGCTGAGCGTCCTGCTGGTGACCGCTTTGTTAGGCGCGGCGCTCTGGTTTTACAACGCCTTCGCCTCAAACTACCGTTGGGCAATTCTGGCTGCCGGCCTCTATCTGGCCGTCTTCCTGGGCGGGAGCATCTATCCTGCGATATTGCAGAGCTTCGTGGTGGCCCCCAATGAGTTGTCCAGGGAAGGCACGCAGATCGAGCACAATATTCAGGCGACCCTGCATGCCTACAATCTCGACATCGTTCAGGACCGGCACCTTTCCGGGGACAAGGCGCTTACTCCGCGCGACATTCAGGCGAACGCTCCGACCATACAAAGCATCCGCCTGTGGGATCATGCGCCCCTGCTGGATGCTTTCAGCCAGATTCAGGAGATACGGACCTACTATGACTTCGTCTCCGTCGATAACGATCGTTATCCACTCAATGGCGGGCCGCAACAAATGATGCTGTCCCCCCGCGAGCTGGACGCAGCCCACCTGCCTGAGCCCAACTGGATCAACGAGCATCTCGCCTATACTCACGGGTATGGGCTCACGCTCGGCCCCGTAAACCGGGTTACGACCGAAGGCCTTCCGGTCCTGGAGGTAAAGGACATCCCGCCTAAATCGAGCGAGCCCATATTTAAGATTACACGGCCGGAAATCTATTACGGCGAGGTCACTAAAGGATATGCTGTTGTGCGGACTGGCGCTGAGGAGTTCGATTACCCTGCGGGCGAACAGAATGTTTATACAACATACCAGGGCACCGGGGGGGTTCCGATACAGTCGTTTCTCAGGAAGCTCCTGTTCGCGTTCTATTTCCGCGACGCCAACATCGTTCTCTCTCCGATGCTCCATGCGGACAGCCGGTTTCTCTATTATCGAGATCTCAAGAGTCGCTTCAGCCGATTGGTGCCTTTTCTCCTTCTGGATCAGGACCCCTACATGGTGATCTCGGGAGGGAGGCTGTTCTGGATCCAGGACGCCTACACCCGTAGCGACCGCTATCCCTATTCGATGCCGACCAGCGAAATCGGCAACTACGTCCGGAACTCGGTAAAGCTCGTCATGGATGCTTACAACGGCACCGTCGACATGTACGTGGCCGATCCGGCCGATCCGCTCATTCGGGTCTACGAGCGCATTTTCCCGGGGGTGTTTCAGCCTATGGCTGCTATGCCCGCGGACCTGCGCGCGCACATTCGTTACCCGGAAGACATCTTCAGGATCCAGACCTATATCTACGCCGTGTATCACATGAACAACCCGCAAATCTTCTACAACAAGGAAGACCTGTGGGACATCCCGTCGCTGGCCTCCTCGAGCGGCCAACAGACAATGTCTCCGTACTACACCATCATGAGATTGCCGCAGGAGAAGCAGGAGGAGTTTATCCTGATGCTCCCGTTCACACCCGGCCGCAAGGACAACCTCTCGGCCTGGATGGTTGCCCGCAGTGACGGCGATCGCTATGGCCAGCTTGTGGTCTATCGCTTTCCAAAACAGAAGTTGGTCTATGGGCCCAAGCAGATCGTGGCCCGGATCAATCAGGATGCGGACATCTCCAAACAACTCTCCCTCTGGGACCAGCATGGATCGCAGGTGATCCAGGGAACTCTGCTCGTGATCCCGATCGAGGAAGCCTTGCTCTACGTCCGCCCACTGTATCTCAGGGGGGAAAGCGCGAAGATCCCCGAACTCAAGCGCGTGATTGTCGCTTACGAAAACAGGATTGCCATGGAAGAGACTCTGGAGGCTGCGATTGCAAAAATCTTCCAGGGGGAGGTAGCACCCGCGGAAACCCCCGTCCCGGCGGGGACGCCACAGCCTGGCGCAACCGTTCCTGCCAGCCTGATCCGGCAGGCATCCGAGGCATATGATCGTGCCATACAAGCGCAGCGCCAGGGCGATTGGGCCACCTATGGCGAAGAGATCAAGAAACTTGGGGCGCTCCTGACACAGTTGCAGAAGAAATAACTCATGGGATGGGCGATTGACGATGGAGGAGTTTTTCAAATTCGGGTAAGGTAAACCACCGCATCTGGCGGTGAGACTCGAAAAAGCTACTCTGCCCGGGCGAGGTGGCGAATTCTAATGGCGTTGATCATGCGAGTGTTTGGATGGTTACGAGACCGAGCCCTGAAGGGGCGCAACAGCAAAGCCCAGGGCGTGAGCCCTGGGAACAACGGCATTGCTCGAGAGCCCTGAAGGGGCGGCGCAGGCTGCTTCGCCCCTTCAGGGCTGTTTTACGTGGGCGCACATTCCCAGAGGGCTCACGCCCTGGGCTGATCTGCGGCGCCCTTTCAGGGCTCGCAAAGCCCTTGCCTCCCTCCGGGAGGCTTCCTGAAGCCACCCGCTCTGCGGGTAGAGACTCACAGTCCTTCGTCAATTGAGAGGAGAGTGGAATGGCGGGCACGCAGTCATTTGACATCACCACCGGCTGTGACTTGCAGGAAGTGGATAACGCCGTGAATCAGGCGATGAAAGAGGTCAGGCAGCGCTATGATTTCAAGGGACAGAAGGTGGAGATCGACTTCCAGCGTGCCGAGAACAAGCTGGTCCTTCATGCACCCGACGATTTTAAACTGGCGGCCCTCTGGGAGGTGATCCAGCAGAAGATGGTGCGGCGCAAGGTGCCCATCCGGAACCTTCACCTCGGCAACGTGACACCTGCCGGCGGAGGTACCGTAACGCAGGAAGTGAGCCTGCAGCAGGGGCTGACCTCGGAGACGGCGCGGGCGATCGTCAAGTTCATCAAGGAACAGAAAATCAAGAAGGTTCAGTCCGAGATTCAGAGCGACCAGGTCCGAGTCTCGTCCCCGTCCCGCGACGACTTGCAGCGTATCATGGCGTTGCTGCGCGAACAGGACTATGGCGTTGAACTCAATTTCGGCAACTATCGCAGCCTCTAGAGTCTTTGAGTCCAGACCTCCGGACATGCGTGGAGACGGTTTCATGCCGCTGGCCCGTCATTATTGGCCAAAGTCCAATAATTGCGGTGAATTAGCACGCAGCCTTGTCAGAATATTACATGATACACGATTTTTTCAGCGCATCTCAGTCTTGGCTGAATTCTGATCAGTCCAGCCTGGGTCCGCGGCTTATGAGGCGCAAAAATGTATCATCCTTCACCCGGCTATGTCCGGAGGTCTGGAGTCTCAGAGGTTACTACCCGCTAACCACCAGGACTCTAACCCGGATTATTCATGAGTATGCGGCCAAAATGCAATTTTGGACGCGGATAAACGCGGACTGACGCGGACCGTTCGGTCTTGGTCGGCGTGCAGGAGCTTTTGCCGCGCCGCAGG
>JBEKYG010000514.1:0-4539 GCA_049511215.1 Acidobacteriota bacterium
AGATCGCACGGCTGGCCGGCTTTCCCAACATCCTGTCTTTCGACATGGGCGGCACTTCCACGGATGTGTCTTTGTGTGAGGGCGAGATCCGCATCACGAGCGAATCGGTGATCGCCAACTGCCCGATCGGCGTGCCCGTCATCGACATCCACACGGTCGGCGCCGGCGGCGGCTCCATCGCGCGTGTCGACGAAGGCGGGGCTCTGCGGGTAGGCCCGGAAAGCGCTGGTGCCGATCCTGGGCCGATTTGCTACGGCAAGGGAGAGCGCATCACGGTTACCGATGCCAACCTCTATCTCGGCAAGCTTGATACAGGTTACCCGCTGGGCGGCACCCTGCGGCTGGAGGATCACCGCATCGAACCCGCATTCCGCGCCCTCGCGCGCAAGATGGGCGCCGCGAGCCCCACCGCCGCGGCCCAAGGCGTTGTGGATGTGGCGAATGCGAACATGGAGGCTGCCCTGCGCGTGATTTCGGTCGAGAGAGGATATGACCCCAGAGACTTCACCCTGGTCACGTTCGGCGGAGCCGGCGGGCTGCACGCCGTTCAGCTCGCGGCCAGCCTCTCGATACCACGAGTTCTGATCCCTGAGAATCCAGGACTGCTGTCCGCGCTGGGTGTTCTGCTGTCGGACAGCGTACAGGATTTCTCTCGAACCGTGATGCTGGCAAGCCAGGAGGCCGGTACGACCGCGCTGGAGGAGCGCTATCAGGAACTCGAGCGCAAAGCGCTGGCGTCGATGGCCGCCGAGGGCTTTCCCCGCAAGCGGATCCGCCTCGAGCGATGGATCGACATGCGGTACCACGGCCAGAGCTACGAGCTGAGCTTGCCCTATTCGCGGCGCTTCGTGCCGGAGTTTCACCGGCGACACGAACAACGCTACGGGTATGCCGACCCGTCGAGGGAATCCGAGGTCGTGACGATTCGGGTCCGCGTCCGCGGCTTGTCCGAGAAACCACGTATACCCAAGAATCGCCCGGGCTCGAAGGATCCGAAGCGCGCGCTCATCAAAGAGAAGGACGTCCATTTCGAGGGCAAGGTCTGCCGCACCCGAATCTACGAGAGATCACTGCTGCGCGCGGGCAACCAGATTGCCGGCCCCGCACTCATCTTCGAGTACAGCGCCACCGCCGCCCTTCCGCCGGAGTATTTGTGCATTGTGGACGTTTACCGCAACCTTCTCATATCAGACCTCAGACATCAGACCTCAGACCTCAGACCTCAGACATCAGACCTTTCTGAAGAGCGGCAGCGTCGAGGCAGATGGGATCCAGACTGAAATAGGAGCTTCGATCCGATACAGAATCCGCCCACACCAACATCATTGTCGGTCGCGGAGTGAAAGGCATCTTGGAATTCGTCCGCCAGGGCGGGTACGACCTGCTCCTGGTAGGCTATACGGGACACTTGAAGATCCATGTCCACATTTGGGGCGGCACTACCCAAAATCTCGCCCGCATCGCTCCATGGAGCGTCCTAGGTGAAGTAGCCCGCGCCAAGGCAGGAGGAAAATCCCGGCGCCGCTCTCGCTGAATTGCTTGCCATTGCTTGCCTCACTGCGCTAACCTCAACCGCGTCACACTCGCATGGAAAGAAGCGCTGATGCCAACGCTGGAACTCAAGGCGGCGCACAAGCCGGTTCAGAACTACTACGCGGCGCTGCGCCAGTTCGAGGAACTGGGCGTCCGGCACGAATCGGCAGTCCGGTCCGCATTTCAGAACCTGCTCGCTCACTGCGCCCGGCAGCACGATTGGACGCTGGTGCCGGAATGGGAAATTCGCCGCCAACGGCGGATGCCCCTGCGCGTTGACGGCGCCCTGGTCGACAATTTCCGCCTGACCCACGGCTTTTGGGAAGCCAAGGACATCCACGACGATCTGCGGCGCGAGGTCCGCCGCAAGTTCGAGGCCGGTTACCCCCGCGACAACATCCTGTTCCAGACGCCGCGCCGCGCGCTCCTGTACCAGAACGACACGCTTGCCATCGATGCGGATCTCACCAGGCCGCAAGCGCTCATCGACACGCTCGCCCTTCTTTTCAGCTACACCGCGCCGGAATACGACCAGTGGGAGCGCGCCGTCAGCGAGTTTCAGGAGCGCGTGCCCGAACTCGCCCGCGGCCTGGTCGAGATCATCGAGCGCGAGCGCAAGACCAACCAGCGCTTCATCCGCGCCTTTGCCGATTTCTCCAGCCTGGCCCGGCGCTCCATCAATCCGAACCTGGCCGATGCCGCGGTCGAGGAGATGCTCATCCAGCACCTGCTCACCGAGCGGCTGTTCCGCACCATCTTCAACAATTCCGACTTCGCCCGGCGTAACATCATCGCCGCCGAGATTGAGAAGGTCATCGACGCCCTGACATCGCAGAGCTTCAGCCGGGCCGACTTCCTCAGGAAGCTCGACCGCTTCTACGTCGCGATCGAACAGGCCGCCGCCACCATCTCCGACTTCTCGCAAAAGCAGCAATTCCTCAACACCGTGTACGAGAAATTCTTCCAGGGCTTCTGCGTCAAGGTGGCCGACACGCACGGCATCGTCTACACGCCGCCGTCGATCGTGCGCTTCATGGTCAAGAGCGTGGCGGAGATCCTGGAGAAGGAATTCGGCAAGACGCTCGGTTCCAAAGGCGTCCACATCCTGGATCCGTTCGTCGGCACCGGGAACTTCATCGTGCACCTCATGCGCGAAATCCCGCGGAGCGAGCTCCCGTACAAATTCGCCAATGAACTGCACGCCAACGAAATCATGCTGCTCCCGTATTATATCGCCAGCATGAACATCGAGCACGAGTTCTATGAAGCGACCGGGAAATATGAGGCGTTCGAGGGCATCTGCCTCGTGGACACGTTCGAGATGGCGGAAGCCAAACAAATGGACTTGTTCACCGAAGCAAACACGGCGCGCGTGAAACGGCAGAAGGAATCGCCTATTTTCGTGGTTATTGGAAATCCGCCTTACAATGCGAACCAGGCCGACGAAAACGACAACAACAAGAACCGAAAATATCCTGTGATCGACAAGCGGATTGCCGCTACTTATGCCGCCGACTCGAAGGCAACTCTTCGAAACAAACTCTCGGACCCTTACATCAAGGCTTTCCGTTGGGCCTCCGATCGTATCGGCAATGAGGGCATCATCGCCTTTGTCACGAATAATGGATTTCTCGATAATATCGCGTGCGACGGGATGCGGAAAAACCTGGCGCAAGAATTTGATGCGATCTACGTGGTCGATCTCAAAGGGAACATTCGGAAGGATTCCATGCGCGAAGGCATTCCATTGGGGGAAAAACACACCGTCTTTGGACTGGCGGCTATGGTCGGAATTTGCATCTGTTTTCTCATCAAGAATAGTAATCGTGAATCACGGCAGATTCTTATTCACGAAGTACCCTTTCGTTCATCACGGACAGAAAAGTTTGGGTTATTGGATAGGTCAGAGAGCCTCCTCACACTTGAATGGATCGAAATAACGCCCGATGTGCGGTACACCTGGCTTCGCCGAGGTTTGGACAATGATTTTGAATCGTTTATTCCGCTTGGCAGCAAGATAGCGAAGCATGCCGAGGTTGAAGGCGATGGGGTCATCTTCAAGACATACTCGCTCGGCGTGGCAACGAATCGGGACGATTGGATATATGATTTCGTTGAGACCGCTTTAGTGGCGAAAGTCACACAAATGCTGGCCAATTACAATACCGAGGTTGCACGATTCTCTGCAGCATCTCGCAAGAATCGCAAAGTCAGTGTTGATGAGTTCATAAACGCTGACCAGACATATTTGAAGTGGACCGATCGCCTCAAACATGCAATGGCGGCAAGGAAGGAAAAGGACTTTGATAATACGCTGGTACGCGATGCATTGTATCGTCCATATACACGTACCTTTCTTTACTTCGACGACCTCCTCGTTCATCGGAGGTATAAGCAACACCATTTCTTCCCTAAGCCCGAATCCAAGAATCTCGCCATTTGCTTGACCTCTATCGGTTCGGAGAAACCGTTCATGGTCATGCTTTCGCGGTTCATCTGCGATTTGCATTTTACTGGCCCAGCGACCGGCGCTCAGAGCTTTCCTTTTTATTCCTACGCCGAGGACGGCAGCAATCGGAGGGAGAACATCACGGATTGGGCATTGAAGGAATTCCGGACGCAATATCGCGAGCAGAAGATCTCCAAATGGGAAATTTTCCACTACGTCTATGCCGTGCTGCATCACCCGCAGTATCGCGAGCGGTACGCCGCGAACCTGCGGCGCGAGCTGCCGCGCATCCCTTTCGCGCCCGACTTCCACGGCTTTGCCGCCGCCGGCAAGCGGCTCGCCGAGCTGCACGTCAACTACGAGCAGCAGCCGGAGTATTACTGGCACCGCATCGAAAACCGCAAGGCGCCGCTGTCCTATCGGGTGGAGAAGATGAAGCTCTCCAAGGACAAGACCTCGATCGTGTACAACGAATTCCTCACCATCGCCGGCATCCCGCCCGAAACCCACGAATACCGCCTCGGCAACCGCTCCGCGCTGGAATGGGTGATCGACCA
>JBEKYG010000515.1:0-4538 GCA_049511215.1 Acidobacteriota bacterium
GGCCGAAACTGGGCGTAACAGTCGCCATTGCTAGCCAGATGGTTGCTAATATAGTAGCGGCACCTAAGCGAGGGACGATGTTGGCACAAATATAGAGCAAGGCAGCTTCAAAAAAGGCTGAAGCCAGTCCCCCAACTAATGGGATAGGTATGAAGGGGATTAAAACAAGGCCGATAGATGAATCTACAAGGAAGCATGCGACTGAGAGCATGCCAAGGATGACCAGATCTCTTTGGTCGATGGGCTTAAGGCGATCTCCTCCGGACTGTGACATGTTGAGCTCCCTTCATCAATGAGGCTGATGCTATAAACGAGTTCAGGGTCGTTTGGCCCTGGAGCCAGATACGTGGGTTCGACCCGGGCGCCTGGACGCACTGCGTGCGCCAACATTCGTGCGAGCTTAAGGCTTCTTGATGGAACAGCTGTGAAAAAGACTCTGGCCATGCCAAGGTCGAGGGCAACCTTGGTAGCGGATTTGCAGAGCTCCTGGGCGGCAAGCATGGCAAACAGTACTGAATCCTTGTTTACCCCGACCTGCCATAAGAAAATGCTATGTGGATCGATTGTTCTTATCGCGAGGATATAGGCTAATATCTTCTCATCGCGGTTTAAGGCGACCTGACATATTGGGCCTTGAGTCGCTGCAAGCATCCAAATTAGATATTCGGTAGGGACTGTGAACCCTTCGCACGCAGCTGCTATTCGAATAATTTGTTTTGCGAAACGCGATTCGAGAGGACGGATTGATACGTCCGATGATCGCATTGATGCCTTGCGCACATTCGAGATGGGCTCATTTCCATGATAGAACGGTGTTCCCGTAGTTGGGAACACTGAGGGGCTGGCAGTAAGAATCGCGCTTGACATCGCGATAACTCCTTATGAATAGATGTGATAGAAACGAGTCCACCGACCGAGCGAGTGACATAGGCCTTAGACAATAACGAGGAGGCTTCCGAACTGGTGTAGAAAAGGGCTGTCCTTGATTACCTTCATGCCAGTCCTGGTTGAACCAGAATGTGGCTCAAGAGCCTCATCGGATCCCGTCCCAATGGAAGCTGCAGAGCTCGTTAGACATGTGGGTCCTGAGCTGCGGCATCCACAATCGCTCGACATTCCGTCGGAATCTCACTAGCTCTGAGAATCGTTTACCGGTCTCGTAGCTCTCATCGCTGGGAGCAATGCGCAATTCAATGGTGATAAGCAATTAGGCCATAAGCGTGCCAGTAAGGCACACCCACTCGAGGTCGGAGAACGTCATTGTTTTATGGGCCGACTTCGGGCAATTGGGACACGGTAATCCTTATATCTCAATACTATCAGGGGAAACAAGCAAAATCTCCAGGATGCATTCAGTGGGTGGATTGCGCTGTTCGCAGATAAAGCAGGAATTTTTTCAAGATGCGCATGCGCAGCAGTATGCCGTGGATGCCGAGCTTCAGCGTGATCGGGATGTATCGGTGGAGAGGAACAGCTCGCGAGTATAGCCGCGCTACCTCCGCATAAAATGTTGATAATGGTAGCCTTGTTGGCACAACTGCATGCAGCAGGTCATACAATTCTGGTTTTCGACTTAGAAGCGTCCCGGCCTCTTTGCGATACATTTCGCTACCCGGAAGGGGTGTCAGGATCGTGAATGAAACGTGTCTCAGCTTGAGCTGACGAATGTACCTATGGAGTGCGAGAAAATCCTCTTTGCTATAAGCAGGATCGATCATGAACGAGGCATAAATGGCGATCCCGAGTTTGGCCAGGATGGCAGCCGCCTCTTGCTGCTGTTCGGTGTTGATGCCCTTGTTAAAGGCCGTTAGTCGGGCATCCGAAAAGTCCTCCATGCCTACAAAAACCTGTGCCAAACCAATAGATGCCCAAGTGGCAAAGAGTGCGGGATGCTTCACGATCGTGTCTGCTCGAGCATAAAGGAAGTACCTTTTTTGTATTCCAGCCTTCCGGATTAGCACTGCGAGCGACTCCATCCGGCGAACGTCGCACATGGATTCATCGTCGCAAAAAAAGACGTTGGGCGCGCTAATTGTCGACAATTCACTAACCACGCGCTCTGGATCGCGACGTAGATATTTGCCGTTGGGAAGGGGCCAAAGCGAGCAAAATTTACAGCGCCCAACACAGCCCAGCGAAGTCCGGACTGAAGCGAGAGGACTAAACCACTCGCTGAAATAGTGCTTGTGGTAACGGGAAGTGAGATTCCGATCGGGGAATGGCATGTCGTCGAGAGCAGGGTGCGGGCGAGATTCGGTGAGGATCATACCATCAGAGGAGGGGATCGCGAGGCCGCGAATGCCGCGCATGTTTCCTGATCCTTTCATTACTTCCAAAATCTCCCGGAGCGCAAAGGTCCCGTCACCGATGACAACTAGGTCGATGGCACGAACATTAAAGTCCTCCGGACAGATTGTTGCGTGATGCCCTCCTATGATCACAAAGACTCCGGGATCGAATTCCTTGAGCCGAGCCGCGATGTTTTTTATGATGTTTACATGGGTCGTAAAGCCTGTCAGTCCTATGACATCCGGGCAGAAGCTTCGGAAGACTTCCAAATAGTCAGGATCTAGACGCGCATCATGGACAAGAACCTCATGTCCGTCCAGCCTCACTGCGGCTCCAAGGTACTCCAAGGCAAGAGGCTCAAAAATATGCACTTGGTCGAACAGAGGTGAACTGCTTGGAGGCTGAATCAAAAGGAGCTTCATAACAAGTCTACGTGGCAATCTGCCAGATTCGAATTGGATTCGGCCAATCCTCAAGCCGCAGCAATCGAGCGAAATGTTATGACCGTTGCTCTCAATCCGTGCTGAGGAGAATAGCACAGGGAGGTGGGGAAAGCCTGGTGAATTCAAACTGTGCAATGGATGTGGATAAAATCTTGGACACCCACTATTCCAATTGAAAATAATGGGTGTCCATATCTTATACCGATCTCGCGCCCATACTGATGCGGATCGGCGCCAATCCAGAAGCGTGGCTTGAAACCATCTCCCACTTCGGATCCAAATTCCGTCTTGCCGCCGGACTGCTTTCCAATCTACGCAATTTTGCAGATCAGCTTGGCAGGCGGTGGCTCAAAGGCGTTGCGACCGCTCGTGCCGCCTTCGCATCATCGCCGCCGCAATTGGCCTGACCCCATACGCGCCCAGCAGCCAATCCTCTGCAGATCTGGTGCTATCTTCTGACCGCATCAACCTCTTCCGCCATCATTTGATCTTCTCCAGGCCCGTGACCGCCCTACTGCTATAATCAATGCCGGTTTGTTTCACCCAATGGTCACATTTGTTTCCTCAATCCCCAATCGCTGCCCCCCCACAGAGACTCAGATATAGATTGGATACAAATGATGAATGATGGGTGTCCAGGCTTTTCCTTGGACCCAAAGAAACAACCGCCGGTTCGGTTAGGGAACAAGTGATTGGTTGGAGAGGAGAATCATGATTTGTTCAGCAGTTTGTCTGTCAAGACTGAAAAGCCCATTTGGCGCTGCTGCTCCGAGATGTTGTTGGCGCTCTCTATGCCGATAGTCAGTCGCTCTACTGGCTGGTCAATCAAAAAACGCATTAGCTTGGGGATCAGGGCCTTGCGAGACTTGCCGCCGATATCTTTGAGTCCGATTATCTGAGCGAAATGCCGGATGTCCTGAGACTCAGGCAAAATCTGGCGATTCTTGAGACGGCTCAAGAATTCGGCAAGTAGGCGATGCTTCCCCGGGTCGCTCTCGCGAACTGCCTCAAGGGCGTTGGGGGTAGTTGCACGTATCGGTCTCTGACCTCGGGGCCGCACAGTTTTGGGAGCTGGCGCGGGCGGCTCTTCGCCGCTTTTGATCGAGAGTCTGGCCAGGGCAGATCGAACCCGCTCGATGCCAAAGTGCCTAACAAGGAGGGCAATCTCCTCCTCCAGCAGCATTGATTTCGACGAACGACTCATACACCAATTCTCGGGAAAAATTCATTAGCAAAGGCCGCGAATTCAGTTTTTACTTTACGGTGGGTTCCCTTTGTGCTGCCGATGGGCATGCCGTCCCTGGCCGCTTTGAAATAAGAATCCGAGTGAGGTATGTCGTTCCGAAATACATACCAGCCGTACTGGGTGGCCTTCGCCAAAACATCCTTGCGTGCGAGTTTGTTCTCGCTTTTCACGTTGCCTCGGACATAATCGTTGAAGACCAAGCCAGAGACTTCGATAGTGTGATCCTCATGGCGCATCTGAAAAGCTTTGATGCTTCGATTCAAAAGTGGAAAGCCGATCGAGGCCAAGAACTCGGCGCGGATTGGTACGAGGACATACCGGCTACAGTGGTAGGCTGCGTCCGTCAGAATTGAGTCGGTTGGAGAGCAATCAATGATAATGAGATCGTAGGGCCCCTCGACCTTGGCCACGAAGCGAGGGAGGAGCGTTTCTTTCCCAGTGGGGTTTCGTAGAGTCCACGAAAGCTCAAGTCGTGATGGTACAATGTGTAGCAGGCTCCCGTCGTCATATTCCACGCGGCTATGGATCACCTTTAGAAGATCGAGTTTTTTGGGGCTTCC
>JBEKYG010000516.1:0-4536 GCA_049511215.1 Acidobacteriota bacterium
GCCACAGAGCACGAGTTTTCCGTTGGGGGCCAGGACGCGCCGGCAATCCGCGTACGTTCGGTTCGCACCGATATCGAACAGGACGTCATACCGGTCCGCACGCCGGGTGAAATCCTCTCTCGCATAATCGATGACCTCGTCCGCGCCGATCGAATGGAGAAGGTCGACGTTCTCCGAGTTGGTCACGGCGGTGACGTGCGCGCCGAGAGACTTGGCGATCTGGACGGCGAAGGTGCCCACGCCGCCCCCCGCCCCGTAGATCAGGACCCTCTGCCCCGGCAGGACGTGCGAGTTGTCGCGCAGACCTTGCAATGCGGTGCAACCCGCGATGGGGATGGCCGCAGCCTGCTCGAATGTCAGATTGCTGGGCTTTAGCGCCAAGCGGTCTTCGAAGGTCGTCGTGTACTCGGCGAAAGTCCCGATCCCCACGCCGAACACCTCATCGCCGGGCTTGAATCGCGCCACGTTCTTGCCTACGGCCTCGACGCGCCCGGCCAAGTCCCCGCCCCGAATGCGGCTCATGGGCATGCGCAGGAGCATACCGATGACGTGCGGGAGCCTCCGCATGAGGTGCCAGTCGGCGGCGTTGACCGAGGCCGACAGGACCCTCACGAGCACGCGGTCGTCACCGACGACCGGCTTTTCGATCTCCCGAAGCTCAAGAAGGTCAGGCGAGCCGTACCGATCCTGGACGATGGCTCTCATCTTGCCCTCGCTAGGCAGCGCATTGGCGGACATCACAATCTCCCTAAGGATAGTCCAAATAAGATGCCGATCTAAGGACTGCCTCCTGCAGGTTCCCCTTCGGCGGCGTCTTCCTGACATCTGATATCGGAGAATATGTCAACTTGCGCCATGTCTCCGGCCTGTAAAAGCAATCATAACTCAAAACGATGCTGCAGCTCACTCCCCCGCTCCCTTTCGAGGAGGTTGTGCCGTCTGTTCCTTAGGTCACATGGACGTATTGTCGGTATCTCGGAGAAGTGAGCGCAAGCGGCCGGATCCCTTGGAACGCTCCGCCAGTTCTACGAGTAGCGCGTTACACGGCCAAGTGAAAGGACCCGTTCGTCTGGTTCTTGCCTGATCACCGATAAGTCTGGGCTTTTCAACCGCGGGAAGCTACTCAGACGTTCGGCAGAAGTGGCAGCTGGCTCTGGATTCTAAAAAGCCACCTGTTTCGCCTATAAGCATCACATTTCCGCCAGCCTCGAATAATTTCGAGGTTATGGCGTGTCCTGTCCCCGAAATTCCGACTTTTCTGCCGCCTGGAACGTCTTATACGCTATGTAAGAGATGTCGTAAGCATACCGATCCGGATCGAGAGTCGCGCTATTCAGTTCTGACACGGACCCAAGACTTATCATAAATAAAGAGGAGTGCCTTCATGGCTAGAAAAGTGCGCTTTTTGCTCAGTCTGCTGGCGATAGCAGTGCCAGCGGCTTTTATGATCATCGTTTCCGCTCAAAACCCGACTCAGAATTCACCGCAGAAGATGAAATTGAACGAGGTCCCCCGGGAGCTCGCTCCGGTCGACTTTCTCGCCGAGGCTCCGGTCATCGACGGCGTGCTCGATCCAGGCCTGCGGCATCTGCCGCGAAGGGAATTCTCCCAGGTCGATCTCCGCGGCACCGCCGAGAAGCCGGTGGACGCACACTACCGGCTGGCCTATGGGACCAATTTCCTTTACGTCTATGTTGAAGCCCAGGGGGACAAACTCACGTATAACGACAGGGCCTATCAGAACGGCGATGGTTTCCACATGGTCATTGCCCGGCCCCGGCCCGGCGACGCAGCCACGGACGAGTTCTATGTCGCGGCCTGGTCCGCGGTCAACCGGCCCGAGCTGGATTGGACCCGCCGGCTTTTCTGGTACTACAACGTCGACAAGATCTTCGTCCCGATGAGCCGGCAGGCGAGGCTGGAGTCCGCCGCACACGACGGCGTTATCTCATTCGAACTCCTGCTGCCGTGGCAGGATTTGCACCCGTACCACCCATGGCTTTCCGACGGGATCGGCTTCAATCTGGGATTCGTCAAGGCCAGCGGCCAGGGTTCGTTTTATTACAGGGTACTGCCCGAGGGCCTAGAGGATGAAAACGCGTTCCGGCGCTATATCAAGCTCGGTTTCGCCGAGCCCGCCCTGGACAAAGGATTCCAGACTTTCGTCGAGCTCGAGCGCAATCACGTGAGTCAAGGCGAGTCCCTGCGGGGGCGAGCGGTCACGCTGAGCTCGGGGCAGGACACGGAGAGTTTGAGCGACGCCGTCCTCAGCGGCGAAGGGACCCGGCTGGAATTGAGCACGGCCGAGTATACCTGTACACGCGGGCTCACGTTCCATGAGTTTGGGATTAACCTTGGGGATATCCCGCCCGGAGGCTATCGTGTGGCATGGAGCTCGCGCCGCAACTACTCCAGGGGAGATGATTCCGTCCGGGCCTCGGGGGTGACGGTCCTGCCGGAGGCGGCCGCGGGGATTTATGATAAGCGGCTGGAGCGCGTGAAGGCGCGCCTCACTCCGGGAAGCATCACGACCCTCCGGTTCCTCGTCGACGAAGCCTTCGCTTCTCTGCGCTTACTGAAACCCTACGAGACCGCGGCCAAGGAACACCTGGCGCTGGTCCGCCTCGAGGCCGATCTCATCCAGGCCGAGGCCGGCCGGGACATGCTTGCGGCGAGAACCGGTTTTTTGCGGCGGGCGTTCCTTTCCCGGGTGGACAATACGCTCCAGCCTTACGGTATCAGGGTCCCGGCCGGCTATGATCCCAAGGGTGGCAAGAGATATCCGCTCATCGTCTATCTCCACGGCAGCGCCTCGGATGAAACGAATTTGGCCGGAGTCGATTACCTGGGCAACGGGGATTTCATCGAGCTGGCCCCGCGCGGCCGCGGCCCCTCCAACGCGTTCACGCGCGATCACGCCCAAGAGGATATCGAAGAGGCCATCGCTGCGGTCATCCAGAGCTACCCTATCGACGAGACACGGATCATCCTGGCCGGGTTCTCCATGGGTGGCTACGGGGTTTACCGGACGTTTTATGAGCATCCGGCCCGCTATAAGGCGCTGGCCATATTTTCAGGCCATCCCGACATCGCCAGCGAATACTTCCCCGGCGAAGGTCATCCGAACTTCCTCGAGGAAAAGAATCTCGGGAAGTTTAAGGGCATCCCCATATTCATCTTTCACGGCCGCGAAGACCGGAACTGTCCGTTCGCCATCACCCAGGAGTTGGCCGCGAAGCTCGAACGGGCAGGCGCCAGGGTCGAACTCGTCACGGAAGCCGGAGCCGGACACGAGCGGCCCGGCCTCGAGGCCCTTGCCCGCTACCACGAGTGGCTTAAGACGGTGAGCGGCAACTAGCCACTATCAACAAAACCCTGCGTAGGCCTTGGCGCGACCTCGATCGGAAACGCGGTCGATCTTTCCTACCGCGGCCGTTGGCCACTGTGCCCCCAAGCACGTTTCCCACATCGGGACTTCGTGGGAGTAAGCCTCGCCGCGGTGGACGAACTGGGCAGGTGTTGAGTTTTTCGCTCCTGTCTTGGGGCCAAACGGAATTTTCAAGATCTGGCACCCGAATAACCGATCTCCCAGCAGGAATGGTAACTTCGCCGGCGTGTGAGCCGACGAAGAAGACGGCGGCGCAGCGATGACGCAGGTGACGCCTGCCAGACTTGCGCATCAAGGTTCGCAGATCATGACTCCCGGCTTAGGACTTTGCGCTTTGGCAGAAGAAACCGGCCAGCAGGGTATGGTCCCCACCGGAGCATTACTTCAGATTTGCCAGCCAGATATCCGCCTCATTCGACGCCCGGACGATGTAGAGTTCCTGATTATCACGCGAGATCGTGAAGCGGCCGAGGGTGTCGGGAAGAACGGAAAGCACTTCCATCACCTTCCGCGAGTCGGTGTCGACCAAAGCGAGCCGGTCTTGCCGCAGGTAGAGAATACGGCGATTGTCGTTCAACCATGCGCATGGCCATGTCCCTCCATCCCTGGTAAGGACATGGTACTGCTTGGATGGCAACGAATATATGGCGATCCCTTCCCCGGTGTAGCCTGCGACTGAGTTGCCGTCAGGCGACCAGGACGTCGCCATGAAACTTGAGGCGCTTGGCACTGGGCCCGGTACACTTCCCAGAAGGTCGGTTAACCTGGTCGCGAGCGCTGATTCACGATCACTTGCCGGCCCGCGCAGCACTTCGGGCGACTGTTCGGCCCACGATTTGTGCCCGTCGAGTATGAACGTGATGCCCTCCCTGAAATCGACTGCTGTCATGCGCGATCCATCGGGCGACCATATCGGCATGTGGTATGGCGCGCCAAGCGGCTTCAGCCCGCTGCCATCACGGTTAATGATCCAGCTCTCCCATTGCCCGCTTCGGTCCGAATAGAATCCCACCTGACGCCCGTCTGGGGACCACCTTGGCCCCCGGTCCCAGGCCGGGTCGTCGGTGAGGGCACGAAGGTGGGAGCCGTCAGCGTCGCAGATGAAGAGGTCTTCCTGCGGCTGGCCCGCATCGAAGACGAGGGATCTT
>JBEKYG010000517.1:0-4528 GCA_049511215.1 Acidobacteriota bacterium
ACCGCGACAAACCCAGGCATAAAGACCCCACCGTAGTTCTGCCGCTCGACAAAGGTGTGAATGGTGTCGCCGTAGGCTGCAATTGCCGATTTCTTCACCTCTCCCTGCTCGTCGCGCAACGCCGCGGGGTCAAGAACGCCTTTGGCGCCGCGGCGTGTGGTTTCACGGTAAGCAGATTCAGCATCGTCGACGCAGAATGCGAGGTCCTTCACGCCGTCGCCGTGGAGCCGGATGTGGTCCGTGACAGCATGGTCGGGCTGAAGCGACGTGGTGAGCACGAAACGGATCTTATTCTGCCGGACAACGTAGGAAGCGCAGTCGCGGCTGCCGGTTTCGGGCCCCCGATAGGCGACCAGCGTCATGCCGAAGGCGGATCGGTAAAAGTGGGCGGCCTGTTTGGCATTACCGACGTAAAACTCGATGTAATCGGTCCCGTGAAGAGGGAGCAAGTCCCTTCCCGCGCCCGATGTTCTTTCTTCAGGACGCATGGCCCTCCATTCTTCCGGCCGGACTCACCGTTTGAGGGCCTTCTGCATCGCCTCAACGCATCTCTGATTTTCCTCGTTCTTGCCGGTCGAGATGCGTATACAATTGGGCAGACCGAAGGCATTGAGCGGCCGGATGATAACACCCTGTTCCAGCAATCCTTGCGTCACGTGCTTCGCCATCTGCTCGTCCGGAAGCACGACCATGATGAAGTTGGCTTCCGACGGAACCACCGCCAGGCCCATCCCGCGGAATGACGTGGTCAGCAGATCAATGCCGCGAGCATTCAACTCCAGAGACTGGTGAACAAACTCCTTGTCCGCCAGGGCGCCGATTCCGGCAGCCTGGGCAAGAGAGCCGGGTTCGAAGGGGAGTTTTACCTTGATCAGATTGCCGATCAATCCCTCGTGGGCAAAGCCGTAGCCGATGCGGGCGCCCGCGAGCCCGTAAATTTTGGAGAAGGTGCGCAGGGTAATGACGTTATCGTACCGATAATGCATGGAGTCGGGATACCGGGGGTTGTCTTTGGCGTACTCAAAATATGCCTCGTCCAGGATGATCAGCACCCGCTCCGGGACCTGCCGATAGAACTCGTTGAACGCGTGGCGGCTGAAGATCGTTCCCGTCGGATTGTTGGGATTCGCCAGATAGATGATCTTGGTCCGTTCGTTGATTTGCGCGGCAAGCGCTGGGAGATCATAGTGCCAGTCCCGATAAGGCACCGTTCGATACTTGGTGCCGCGTGATTTCGCCAATACCTGGAAGCCGATGAAGGCTGACTCCGTTGTCAGAACTTCATCGTCATCGCATAGGAAGGTACGGATGATGTTCGAGATGATCCCTTCCGAACCACTCCCCGCAATGACGTTCTCGACCTTGAGATCGAACATCTCGGCGAGCACTTTGCGCAGCGAGAGCCCGCCGTTCGGGTACAGATTCAGCCCATCCAGTGCCCGCCGGATCCCCTCAAGGGCCAGTGGCGAAGGCCCGCGCGGGTTTTCATTGGAGGCGAGCTTGACTACATCCCGTAGCCCATAGGCCTGCTTGATTTCTTCTACGCTGCGTCCGGGTTCGTAAGGAACGAGAGATTCGATATAGGGCGGCACCAGTCGCATGCTTGAATTATACCTCAGCCTGGAGAGTTAAGTTGCCGAGGACACATCAGACCACCATATGCCGCACCCATGCAAGCCCTAAACGGATCTTCACTTGGATTCGAGATTCGAGATTCGAAATTATAAAATCTCGAATCTCGCATTGCCGATATCTTGCAGTCTTGGAGTTGGATTTTGGTTGCGGCTTTGCTGCCTCCTCAGGACTTCTTACTCATGATTCCCATGGGGAAATGTAACGGACCGCCTCCAGTTTGGATAGTGCCTCCAGGCTTGCGATGGGCAGCCGGCCTATAAGCATCCTGGCGGTCTTTGGTTCCAGAATGATTTCAAGGCCGAGCCGCTTCAACTCAGCCCTCACGGCGGCGCTATCTTCTGTCAGCCAGATCTGGATCTCGGCTTTGCCGTTGCGCACGAATTTAACTTCTTCCGCGCCCGGCTTTGTGCCCGGAACACGCTGCCGTTCAATCAGAGCTGTAATCGCCGGGTGGAGCTTACTTATGGGCTGAAGTCGCTTCAACTCGTCGGCCGACAGTGAAGCCGCGGCGGATACTGGTGCCAGTGCAGGACTTCCCACTCCCTGCCGTGCGGCTGCTGTGCTTACTCCCCCGGCCTTTCCCGACCCGATACCTGTGCCGTATCCTCCACCCATGCCGCCCCCTCTGCCGCCGCCACCGCCCGCTTGATATCCATAATTTACTCGCGTTTGCGGCGAATCGACTGTTCCCCCGAACACTCCGCGATAGCTGACGCCATCGGGCATTTCCACCGGCACCTCGACCCGGCGCGGTTGGCCCCCGTCGGTGATCGTCATCTCCTCGACGGCCACGAAGGAAGTAAACTGGGTCATCAAGCCGAATTCCAGTCCGAGTTGAGTGATTTGCTCCCGCAGGTCGGCGCTTATTGTGCCGCGCTGAATGCCGCCGAAGTCCTGCTCCATCAGGTTATCGATGCGTGTGCGTGCCCACAGCTTGCCCAGGACACTGTTGCGCGGCTCTTGTGGTGGAAAGCTCGCCGGTATTTCACGTGTGAAGCGGCCGCCCGCCATGTTGCCGGAAACGAGGATGGTTCCCTTGCCGGCCTGCGTGTATCGGCCGCAAACCACAATCGGCTTGGCACTGAAGAGGTCCGGAATTCTCTTGGGATAGACGTCGGCTACCGACAGCCCGCCCCATTCTATGGCGATATCGGTGAGCAGCGGATTGCGTACCCGCTCGTGGAATCGTTGTGCGGCGGCCGCGCCGTCATCACTCAAAGTGACGTACTCGACTTCACCGCGCCCCTGTAGTGCCATCTGGTCGAGGAGAAAGTGATTCACGGAATTGCCGATACCAAACGCGAAAACGCGCGCATTCGGGTGCTTTTGCACTTCCGATATGATTTCCAGATCGTTGCCCACATAACCGTCGGTCATAAAACAGACGATGCGGATGTGGCCCTGCTTGTCCGAGGGGGCTAAGGCAGCGCGGATCGCCCGCATCATTTCGGTGCCGCCCCCTCCGTTTTGCGCTGAGAGGAACTGGTTTGCCTTCTGCAGATTTTCATCGGTTGCGGGGACCGGTTGAGGGAAGAGGATGCGTGTGTCTCCGGAGAAAGTCAGCAGGTTGAAGGTGTCCTGGGGGTAGAGCCCCTTGAGGGCAAGCCTCATGGTTTCTTTGGCCTTTTCGATCGGGAACCCGCTCATCGATCCGGAGCTGTCGAGCACGAAAACCAGTTCCTTCGGGCTCACATCCTGAACATTGACGCGCTCGGGCGGCTGAAGCACGAGGGTGAAAAAACCTCCTTGATCATCGCGGTGGGTGATCAGCGCATCTTTGATAGTTCCTCCGGCAACGCGGTAACGAAGGATGAAATCCCTGTTAGGGATCTCGGATTGATTCTTCAGGCGCACGGCGGCGCTGTGCGCGCTCGGTCTATCGACGTTGACTTCGTGCAGCAATGATTTGAGATCCTCGATGGTTACTCCGGCTTCGAGCAGAACCTCCAAGGAGATGTCGTGCCCCGCCCGTGTAGGCCCTGTCTCAGGATTGCCCGCCACCGGAGGCGTTATCCGCGAGGCATCCGGGACTTTATTCGTGTCCTGCGCCCAGCCGCTGCCGGTCCTGCCGGCCGGCTGGCCCGGGATGTAGCGCGGACCCACCACCATCGGGAAAACGAATTCGTAGGCTCCATCCGCATACCTCAGAACATCGAGATAGCTGATTTCGACGGTCACGTGCTCTCCCGGCATGATGTTGGCCACCGACTGTGTAAAAATATTCGGCCGCTCCTGATCGAGCAGGCCGGCCACCTTTCCAGCGGCGCGGGCGGCTTCGTAGACGGCTTGCGCCTCCTCGCGTCTCTTGATAAGCCCGCGCACGGTCCGGCTGCCGACCGTCAGAGTCATATCATCCACCGCGGCATTTTGCGGCAGCGGGAACGTGTATACGGCCTCAATCTTCTCCGTGCTGGGGTTTTCAAACTGCTGGGTCACCGTGACCCGGGCCAGGAAGGCGCTGATCGATGCCTTGACGTCGGTGTGCTTGAGGGGGCAAAGGACGCCAGGCGCTCCGGTTTGATCCATGACCTGGAGTGCGCCCTGAGTGATCCTGGGTCCATCGGTAGTGGGTCTGCCACCTCCGTTTGGGCTCGTTCCCTGGAAAGCAAGTGCTATCGGTCCGAGAAGTGCGAACACAACGAACAAACGTAATTTCATAGCAGCCTCCGTAATCCGGTCGAAAATCCTTGAGCCCGAATAATGACCAAGCAGCTCCAACCATTAAGACGGAATCGGGGCAAAAGATTGCAGAAATATTTTGGGGAAGTTTTCCGGAGGTTAGAAGTGGTTTTCTGAGCTTTTTGGAAGAGCCGCATCTCAAAGGGGAGTTCGCTTCATGCTCCGCCCCTCGCCAACGCCGCCAGGGAGCCTTCCGGAGCGAACGCTTTCATCA
>JBEKYG010000518.1:0-4522 GCA_049511215.1 Acidobacteriota bacterium
CATTGACTGCAGGAGGCTGTGATGACCGAATCGAAATCGAACATACGGGCGCCCCGCGGGACCACCCTGAGCTGCAAGGGCTGGCATCAGGAAGCTGCTATGCGCATGCTGATGAACAACCTCGACGAAGAGGTGGGCGAGCGGCCCGATGAGCTGATCATTTACGGCGGCAGCGGCAAGGCTGCACGTAACTGGGAGTGCTACCACGCCATTGTCGCCTCCCTGCGGAAGCTGGAAAACGACGAGACCCTGCTCGTGCAGTCAGGCAAGCCCGTTGGCATCTTCCGCACGCATGAATATGCGCCTCGAGTCCTGATCGCCAATGCCAACCTGGTGGGGCACTGGGACAACTGGGGCGAATTCCGCAGGCTCGAAGCTCTCGGCTTGATGATGTACGGGCAGATGACCGCGGGAAGCTGGATCTACATCGGCAGCCAGGGGATCGTCCAGGGCACCTATGAAACCTTTGCCTCGATGGCGCGCCGACATTTCGGCAACAGCCTGCGCGGCAAGATTCTGATCTCCGGTGGTCTCGGCGGCATGGGCGGGGCCCAACCGCTGGCAGCTACGATGCTGGGCGCCGCCTTCCTCGGCATCGATGTGGACCCGGAGAGAATCCAAAAACGGCTGCGCACGGAGTATTGCCAGCGCATCTCCTATAATCTGGAGGAAGCACTGGCCCTGGTCGAAGGCGCGGCGCGCGCAGGGGAAGCGATCTCGGTGGGTTTGGTCGGCAACTGCGCCGAGGTGCTCCCGGAACTGGTGCGCCGGGGCTTCACGCCCGATGTGCTCACCGATCAGACCAGCGCGCACGATCCGCTCAACGGCTATGTGCCCGCCGGGGTCCCGCTCGGTGAGGCCGCACGCCTGCGACGAGAGAATCCAGATGAATACGTGCGCCGCAGCATGGATTCCATTGCCACCCACGTGCGTGCCATGCTCGACTTGCAGAAACGCGGCGCCATCACCTTCGATTACGGCAACAACATCCGCGGCCATGCGCTCAAGGCAGGCGTAACCAACGCGCTCGATTTTCCAGGGTTTGTCCCCGCTTATATCCGCCCGCTCTTCTGTGAAGGGCGCGGCCCCTTCCGCTGGGCGGCACTATCGGGCGACCCGATGGACATTGCCGCGACCGATGACCTGGTGCTGGAAATGTTCCCCGAGAACGAGTCACTCTGCAACTGGATCCGGCTAGCCCGTGAGAGGATCCGATTCCAGGGGCTGCCTGCCCGGATTTGCTGGCTAGGTTATGGGGAGCGGGCGGCGTTCGGGCTGCGCATCAATCATTTGGTCGCGCAAGGAAAGATCAAGGCGCCCATCGTCATTGGGAGAGACCATCTCGATTGCGGCTCGGTGGCGTCCCCTTACCGCGAGACCGAGTCGATGAAGGACACTTCGGACGCCGTGGCCGATTGGCCCATCCTGAACGCTCTGCTCAACACCGCCAGCGGTGCGTCCTGGGTGTCGTTCCACGACGGCGGCGGCGTCGGCATCGGGTACTCGATGCACGCAGGCCAGGTGACCGTGGCCGATGGTACCGCGGAAATGAATCGCAGGATCGAGCGGGTGCTCACCAATGATCCGGGCATCGGCGTCGCTCGCCACGTCGATGCAGGCTATGACGAGGCTAGGGACTTCGCCCGGGGCAAGGGCATCAAGATCCCGATGATCTAACCCGCAGGCTCACGGATCTTCTCCTAGCCACCGCAGGATCTCCTCGCTGTTTGTACTTGAACCTGGATTTCATAAATGAAACTATAGACTTCTGCTCAGCTGGAATCAGGGCTATACCGTTGAGAGGAATCTGTCCTTATGATTTATCGCCTGTCTGCCTTAATCATTCTGGCCTCGATTTCCGCCATGGGCGGCGATTGGCCTCAGTTCCGCGGTCCGAATAGAGACAACATCTCAACAGAAACCGGCCTTTACAAAACGTGGCCTGCCAAGGGTCCGAAGGTCCTCTGGAAAATCCCCGTTTGCGAGGGCTACGCGGGCGCCGCCATCAAGGATGGCAGGATCTATCTGAACGATTACAATGCCGAGAAAAAGGAGCATCTCGTCAGGTGCATTTCACTCGCCGACGGGAAGGACATCTGGCAGTGGAGTTACCCGGTCGAAATCCGTCCCAGCCATGGGATTACCCGGACGGTGCCGGCAGTAGGCCAGAAGCTGGTGTTCTCCCTGGATCCCAAGTGCCGCTTTCATGCCCTCGACATTAAGACCGGCAAGCTGGTCTGGCAGAAAAACCTGGTCCAAGAGTACAAAGCGACCATCCCGGAATGGTATGCCGGCCAAAATCCGCTTCTCGACGGAGACAGGGTGCTGCTGGCCACAGGCGGCGATGCCTTAGTCATCGCCTTTGACCAGGCAACGGGCAAGGAAATTTGGCGTTCGCCGAATCCCGGGAAGGATTTGATGTCCCATGCTTCCCTCATGCCGGCAACCATTGGCGGAGTCAAACAATACCTGTATTTGACCTTAAACAAGGTGGTCGGCATTGCCGCTGCGGATGGGCAGATCCTGTGGCACAGCCCCTTTATAGTCAAGATGGTCGCGTGCCCTTCTCCCGTATCTATTGGCGATGGCAGAGTCTTCGTCACCAGCGGATACAAGGCGGGCAGCGCGATGTACCAGGTCCAAAAAGGCGCCTCCGGCTTTGCCGTCCAGAAACTCTATGACCTGACCAGCGTGCAATTCAATTCCGAGGTGCACACGCCGATCCTCTATCAGAATTACCTCTTCGCGGTGGGCAGCGAGACTCGCGGGAGATTTACCTGCCTCGGCCTCGACGGCAAGATTGTGTGGCAGAGCCCGGTTGTTTCCGGCGACCCCCGGGCGACCCGGACTTTCGATCTGGGTGCCTTCATGCTTGTCGACGGCATGTTTTTCGTCCTCGAGGGCAAAACCGGAATGCTCCGTCTCATCGAGGCCAACACCAAACAGTATAAGGAGCTTGCCAGCGCTCAGATCCTCGAAGGGGAAGATGTTTGGGGCCCGATGGCCCTCTCCAATGGAAAGCTGGTCGTCCGCGATATGAACAAAATGGTCTGCCTTGAAGTGGGTCCGTCCGGAGCCGGAAGGTGATGGCCATAGCCAGTGAATCGCCAGGACGCCAAGACGCCCAAGATCTCTTCATTTTTAGCGCTTTGGCGTTTATGAATGCGGGGAGATGATGGAGCCGAAAGAAAAGGAAACGACGCAAATAAGCTTGCTCGATCGCTTCCGGAAGTCGTGGTTTCCAGCGGCTGCGGTTGTGGGGGCCTTTGGCGCCTTTGTAGCAGCCGCTTTCCGCGTCCGTCCGATCCCCAAACCGACGGTGCAACCGGCACAAGCGGCAGGTGCGCGCAAGCCGTCGCAACCGGCGGTCAAGTCCGCTCCGCCGGCCGGCGGCCTTGATCGGGAGTACGTCCAATCTATGGTCCTGGGTGGGGCCGCATCCGCGCATCCATTCGGTCGCTCCCTTTCCGGAATCGCCATCGGCGCCGGTGATAGGATTTATGCTTTGGGCGACGACGAGGTCACGATTTTCGAACCAGGCGGAAATCCGGTCCGGAATTGGAAGGTGATCGAGAAAGCCGAGTGTCTTGCGGTGGGAACCGATGGGCGTGTCTATGTCGGAGCTTCCGGCCGCGTCGAAATCTATGATGCTGAAGGCACACGCGCAGGCGGCTTTGTCGCAGGCGAGAATAACCGGCCTGCCGCCATCACAGCCATCAAGGTCTTTGGAAAGGAAATCCTCGTTGCCGATGCCGCCGCGCGGTTCATCCGCCGCTACGACGGAAACGGCAGGCAACTCGGCACCATTGGGACGAAGAGCAAGGCCGGTAAGTTCATTCTCCCGAATAAGAGCCTGGATTTCGATATGGACTCCAAGGGAGTGGTCCGCGCGACCGACACGGGCCGGCATCAAGTCACTGCGTGGGCCATGGACGGCTCGCCCCTCGGTTCGTTCGGGAAATTCGGCATGAATAACCCCGAGGACTTCGTGGGTTGCTGCAATCCCGTGAACCTGGCCCTGACACCCGATGGGAAGGTGGTCACGGGGGAGAAAATGGTCGCTCGCGTGAAGGTGTATGAGCCCGGCGGAAAGCTCCTTGCCGTGATTGGTCCGGAACATTTCGACCCCAACTGCATCCACATCCACCTGGCTGTGGATTCCAAGGGGCGCATCCTCGCCGCCGATCCCGTGCGCCGCGAGATCCGCATATTTTCGCTGGCGGTGAAGGTCGGGGTAAACGAGCCTTTCGGCGGCCCTCGTCCTCTCATTGACTGGAAGTTTGAGGAGCTTAAACGCGCATGAGTGAAAGAAGCACACGCCGCGAATTCATCGACCGATCCTGCCGTATTCTTGGTTTCGTTGCAATCGGTGGAGCGGCCGGCCTGCTGACACGCAGGGCCACGGGGAACGCGGTTTTCCAGGTCGATCCCTTCAAGTGCACCGCATGTGACCTATGCCGCACTTCCTGTGTGTTGAGCCACTCGGCGGTGAAGGCGGTGAACGACTTTGATAAATGCGGCT
>JBEKYG010000519.1:0-4511 GCA_049511215.1 Acidobacteriota bacterium
GCGGGTCTAGCTGCGCGATGAAAGCGCTATTCGGACCGCAAGGCTTCGATTGGATCCAGGTAGGCGGCCTTTCTCGCGGGGTAATAGCCAAAGCTGATTCCGACGAGAGCGGAGAAAAAGACCGCCAGCAGCACCGCGCTCGGACCGACGGCGGTCGCCCAGCCCGCCAGACGCGAGATGAGGGCCGAGGCACCGATCCCGAGCACGATTCCGACGAACCCGCCGGCGATGGACAGCGTTACAGCTTCAACCAGAAACTGGGTGAGGATGTCTCGAGTCTTCGCGCCCACGGCTTGCCGCAGGCCTATCTCGCGCGTTCGTTCCCGGACGGAGATCAGCATGATATTCATAATGCCGATGCCACCCACGACCAGTGACACCGAGGCCACTGCCGCGAGCATGATCGCCATGATGCGCGAAGATGCCTCTTGCGCGGCGAAGAGCTCTTCCAAGTTACGAACCGTGAAGTCGTCAGCCTCGGCCGACTGCAGATGATGGCGTTGCCGGAGCAGCGCCTGGGCCTCCTCCTGCGCCGCTGGGATCTGGGGGCCGGATTTTGCCTGCATCATGATGGTGTTCACAGCATCTGCATTCGCTGCGTTGACGCCGAGCACTCTCCGCTTGGCGGTTGAAATCGGAAGCAGAATCACATCGTCCTGGTCCTGCCCCTGGGACGACTGACCTTTGGGGGTAAGCACGCCGACGACCGTGAACGGTACGTTCTTAATGCGGATCGTTTGGCCGATCGGGTCGGCGCCACCGAACAGGTTGTCCACTGGGGTCTTGCCGAGCACCGCGACCTTGTTCGCTGAATCCAAATCCTGTTGGGTGAACTCAACCCCTTCCGCGACGGAGAGTTGGCGAATGGTCAGATAGTCGGGAGTGACGCCATAGATTATCGTCGCCCAATTGTTATTCCCATTGATCACCTGGGCTCCGCCGCGAACATACGGTGCGGCGAGTGCGACGTCCGGGCACTGCGTCGGAATTTCCCTTGCGTCCGCCTCAGACAATGTCACCGCGTTGCCGGTCCCCAGTCGCACCCCGGAACTGCTCGTGCTCCCCGGGATAATGATGATGATATTGCTACCGATGCTCGCGATCTGGTCCTGAATACGCTGCGTTGCGCCGGAGCCGATCGCTACAGTTGCGATCACGCTGGCGACCCCGATCACAATACCCAGCATGGTCAGCGCCGAGCGAAGCTTGTTCATCGTGAGCGCGCGGAACGCGATGCGTATGGATGACTTTAGCTTTTTCACTGCGCCACCTCGGCTGGGAGGCGAGAATCAACCCAACGCTCGCCGGTCTTCTTGGAGTTGTTGACCGGCGCGTCGCTTACGATAAGCCCATCCCGAAAGCCGATAACTCGATCCGCGTGCGCAGCGACTTCGTCAGAGTGCGTAACCAGGACGATGGTGATGCCCTGAGTGCGATTGAGCCTCTCGAAGATGCTCATAATTTCGGTGCTGGTGTGCGAGTCCAGGGCGCCGGTGGGCTCGTCCGTAAGCAGGATTTCCGGTTTGTTGATCAGCGCGCGCGCGATAGCCACCCGCTGTTGCTGGCCACCCGAGAGTTGCGCGGGGAAACTGTGCTCCCGGCCGGCCAATCCGACTAAGCTCAGCGAGTGCTCGGCCTGCTCGTCCGCATCCGGCGTATCATTATCCTTGTACAACAGCGGGAGCTCCACGTTCTCTAAAGCGCTCATGCGGGGAAGCAGGTTGAAGTTTTGAAAGACAAAACCGATCTTCCGGTTTCGTATCTCCGCGAGCTGATCGCGATCAAGACTTTCAACCGGGATACCGTCGAGTAAGTAACGGCCCGAGGTCGGCCGGTCAAGGCATCCGAGCAGGTTCATGAAGGTCGATTTGCCGGAACCGGATGGCCCCATAACAGCCACATACGAGCCTCGCTCGACAGAGACGGTGACCCCGGCCAGGGCGTTCACAGTCACTTCCCCGAGCCAGTAGGTCTTCCTCAGGTCCCGGACATCAATCAGCGGTGGCACAGCTTCCTCTCCCAAATATTAGAACCCGGGCCCGCGACGTCCGCCGCTGGTGCCTGGAGCCGAAGGTGAACTCGCCGTGGGTGTACTTGCAGACGTAGTGAATCTCGCCACAACCAGGTCCTTTTCGTGCAGATCACCATCGGTCACGGCGGTATACTTTCCGTCCGAGAGCCCAAAGGTAACCGGCACGGCGCGGAGCTTTCCACCCCGAGCGACATATACCTGCTGCTTATTCGCGGGTACCATCGGCAGGCCGAGCTGAGTGAGCATCGCCGTGGTGGGATGGTTTCGCAAGACAGCGTTCGGCACTTTGAGCGCGTTATCCAGCTTGGCGGTCATGATGCGGGCATTGGCCGTCATCCCGGGGAACAGTTTGAGATCAGGGTTTGCAACTGAAATCACCACGTCGTAGGTCACCACGTTTTGGGCGCTGATGGGCGCCTTGCGGACATCCACAACTTGCCCGCGGAAGGTTGTGCCGGGATACGCATCGACCGTGAATGTCGCTTGCTGGCTGGCGCTGATGTTGCCGATATCAGACTCGTCCATGTTGGTATCCAATTGCATTTTCGTCAGGTCTTGCGCGATTTCGAAAATCGTGGGGGCCGCGAACGACGCGGCAACAGTCTGGCCCACGTCCATGCGGCGCGCGATGACTGTTCCGTCCACGGGAGCCGTGATTCGAGTGTGCTCTAAATTGATCTTGGCCTGCTGCAGTGACGCTTGCGATTGGCGCTCCTGGGCTTGCGCCGAACTCGACTGGGCCTGCGCCACACGGACCTGAGCCTGTGCCGACTGGATGGTCTGCTTGGACGCTTCTATCTGGGATTGGTCGGCCGCCACCTGGGCTTCAGCGGCATCCAGAGTAGCCTTGGCCAAGTCGTGATCCGTTCGGGAAATAATTCCATCCTTAAACAAGCTGTCTTGCCTTTCGTACTGATTCCTTGCGTTCAGTGCGTTAGCCTTATCCTTGGCCAAAACTGACTCCACACTCTTTTCACTCGCCATGGTCCCTGCAAGGTCTGAATTCGCCTTTTGGACTTGAGCGGCTGCCGTCATGGCAGCAGAGTGTACTGAATCCAGGGCCGCCGAAGCCTGATCAACCTGGGTCTGGAATGTTTGGGGATCGATCTCCGCGACAAGCTGGCCTTTTGTTACCTTGGTGTTGAAGTCGGCGTAGAGTACCTTGATGTTGCCAGAGACCTGGCTGCCCACTTGAACATCCACGACGGCGTTAACGGTGCCCGTGGCCGTGACACTTGCCTGGATCGGCCCTCGCTCCACCGGCACGGTCTCGTAACCAATCGCGTTCGCCGAATGCATGCGCCATAGTTCCACTCCGACGGCCAGGGCGATGACGGCGCCCGCTATCAAAAGGGGCTTGGTCCAGTTTCTTCGAGACCGCTTCACGATAGGTATCGGACGAGGTGGAACCGGCTGCGGTGGTGCAAGCGGCTCAGCAGAGACCTGATCTACTGTCGCAACATCGACCTCACCTACTGCTGTGGCCATAAGTCACAACTCCTTGGCTTCTTTCCTGGCTTGTAGGGTCGTCTTCCGCCGGTTCGCCATACTCACTTCGAGCTGCCGCAGCAGCGTTGCAATCTGCTCCGACTTGAACCTCTTGTTTGGCATGACCAGAGTTCCTCCTCAGGTGAATTCCCTCTCACCTCACCTGGTACAAAAACCCCCGGTCACGTCAAGATAAGGAGCGTGCGACTCCTCCTCCATCTGGGAGGGCGAGAGCCTGAACCCGTCTCCGCCAGCGGAAGCGACAAGTGCCGGCGGATTGACGAGCCGCATTTACTTCAGACGCGACCGAGGAGCAACAGGTCGACAACGATGAGGAGAGCGAGACCCAGCTGGCAGCATCAGCATCGTGCTGGGTAAATTCCGCGGGCCGCCAGCAATAGAGAGAGCGCGGAGCTCTTACAAGTTAATGTCCAATGTTAATGCTGAAGTGGATCGCGTCGTGAACACGATACCCATCATCAATCAGAACCACATTTCCCCCGATGACGACGTAACGGTAGCCGCTAGGGGCAGGGCCGAAACCGCGCGTCATCTCAATGGGTGCCGGGCGACTCATTCCCCGCATATCATTATCGAGCACGTAGCCCGGCTGAAGCCGAGTTTCGTAGTCGTTGTTCCATCGGCTGTCCGGCTTAAAAATCTCCTGGTTTCGGTTCTGGTTGTAATAAGTGGTCGCGTATTGGCGTTGCTTCTCGTTGAACTGGCGATATTGCTTCTTAGTTTGGCCGCGATTCTCAGTCCGTTGGCTTTGGCCGCGATTCTGGTCATTGCCACGGTTCTTGTCATTCTGGCCTTGTGCCACAGCCGCCATGCTAGTGAAAGCAAACACCGCTGTCGCACAAGCAGTCATCAACCATCTGGTCCTCATGAATTTCCTCCAAATCATACTGAGATTTCCATTTTGAAATCCCGGGTTGCTGTAGGCGTACGCCTCAGCTGATTACTTTTATATCCGAGGGCGAAGCGCGTG
>JBEKYG010000520.1:0-4499 GCA_049511215.1 Acidobacteriota bacterium
CTCTGACGATTGGAGAAATGGAGGCGGAACATCTCCGCATACTGTTCCAAGCCAGCAGTGCGATCAATGCGATCCGTGAGCTGGATCCGTTAATGGACGCCGTTGTCGGCTGGTTGGCCAAGGCTGTCTGCATGGAGCGTGTCTTGATTGCCTTGAGAGATGAGAGTACCGGCGTGTTCAGCCTGGCACGCAAGAGGAATCTGGAGATTGATGCGCTGGAGACCATGGACCCATTAAGCCGGCAAGTCTTGCAGGAAGTTTCCCGCTCAGGCAATCCCTTCGTGACGGCTAATGCACGTAGCGATCCTCGCTTTACTGGGAAGGACTTGGCTGGATGCTATCCCGGCACGCTCTTCTGTGCTCCCTTATCGGCCGGTGGCCGAACCCTGGGGCTTCTTTACGCCGACCACCGACTTCCGATGGAAAGTCTCGGTGAATCGACGATCAATCTGTTTGCGTCTTTCTGCAATATCGCCGCCGTTGCCATCGACAACGCCCTGGCTCACCGGCACCTGGTGCGAGAGAAGAGCGAGTTGGAGCAGTACCTCAAGCAGGCCAGGGGAGAGTATCCTGAGTTGATCGGGAAGGCCGCTGGAATGCAAAAGCTCCGAGAGCGGATCGCGCTTGCAGCCGCTTCACCCCTTGATGTCCTGATCTGGGGCGAAAGCGGGACTGGGAAAGAGTTGGTCGCTCGAGCCCTGCATCGGACTGGACGCCGCGCCGCGGGCAAATTCGTTCCGCTTGATTGCGGTTCGCTGTCGGATTCCCTGGTCGAGAGCGAACTGTTCGGCTACCGCAAGGGGGCCTTCACCGGGGCTGCGGAAAACAGGGCCGGACTTCTCGAAGCCGCCGAAGGCGGGGTGATTTTCCTGGATGAGATCTCCAACCTGTCGTTGCGCTTGCAGCGCAAGCTCCTGCGCGTGCTGCAGGAGCGCGAAGTGAGACGAATTGGAGACACTTCGACCCGCAAGATAAGCGTCCAGGTGATTGCTGCCACAAACAAGGATCTCCGGCAGGAGATTCGCGCGGGAAAGTTCAGGAAGGACCTTTATTTCCGACTCAACGCCATGGAAATTTTTGTGCCGCCGCTGCGCGAGCGGAGCGAGGACGTGCCGCTCCTGCTCGAATGGTTTCTCGACAGGGTCGGGAGGAACGAAGGCGGCCGCACCAAGGCTTTCTCCCGGGAGGCACACGCCCTCCTGGCAAACTACTCATACCCTGGAAATGTGCGCGAATTGAAAAATATTGTCGAGGGCTCGTACTATTCGACACCGGGAGATCTGATCGAGGCCGGTCATCTGCCCGCGGCGGTACGTGAAGGGGAACCAGAGGCCATCTCATGGGAACCCGCGCCGGCCGCGTGGCAAGTGTACAAACGGATTCGTGACGGCTTGGGATGTTTTGACGATCTGGTGAAAACGCCGTTCCTCAATCGGCAGATCGGATCCGCACAGGTTCGCCAAATGATCCATCTGGCGCTGGCCGAAACCGGCGGCAGATACCGGGATGCGTTCCGGCTTCTCGCTATTCCTGCCCGCGAGTATGCCATCATGATGCAGTTCTTGAAGCGAAACGGCTGCTATCTGGACTTCCGGCGCTACCGCAAGCCGCCGCGATAGCATGCTTCCGTTGTTCGATCCGGCCGCCGGCACCCCGCTTCGCGGACTCTCAGATTCTCGTGGGAAACTCGAAAACGTTGCCTTCGGAGCCCGTGGTTTGTGGTGCGGCGAGCTTGGCCTGCTCGTTGAGGGCTCTTTGCGCAGCTTGCAGCAAGGCAAGCAGGGTGGGTCCGTCACCTGGATAGGAGGCGATGCCTACCTGGCAGGTGACAAACAAGGTATTTCCCGGCGCCAGGTTTACCGGAGTGCTCCTTATTTGGTGCTGAAACCGATGAACATAGCGAAGTGCCTGCGGATTGCGTACGCCCGGGAGAAGTGCAACGAACCCATGGTGTCCAAAGCGGACCAGGATATCCGTCTGGCGCATTTCGGACCGCAATACGTCCGCGACCTTGCGCAGAATCAGATCTCCCGTGCCTGCTCCAAAGAGCGCAACACTCTGGGAGAAGTTCTTGATGTCGAGGTAGACCAGCGACAGAGGCGCCTCGGTCTTTGCGGCATGTGCCAGGATTTGTGCGCCTGCGACTGAAAGGTAAGGCACGCGATAGGTTCCGGTGACGGGATCCAGGAGTCCTTCCTCTCGGGTTCTGGCGTCAGCACCGGCTTCACTCAGGAGCTGAGCAAATTGCTCGGCGACGGTTTGGAGCAGAGAGAGATGGGTTTGAGAGTATGAGGCCGGTTCGCGGGCATAGAGAGAGATTGTGCCAAGGCAATCTCCATCCTGGACCACGGGAACGACCAGGGCATCTCGAAGTGTGGCAAAATCTCCCGTAATTCCGTGGAATTCGAGGGCAGGGTTGGCGTTGAGCATGGGTCGTTTGTAGGCAGCGGCCCATCCGCTGATGCCTTTGCCCATTCCGATACTGATGCCCTGCAGGGATTCTTCGAATTCGCCGCAGGCATATTCCGCCTTAACGGAATCATCATCATGATATAGATAAAAAACACAGCTGTCGTAAGGCACGATGCGTTTTAATCGGCGGGCCAGAATCGGCAGGGCATCGGCCAATCCAAGAGACCGGCCCATGCTGCTGCAAAACTCAAAAAGGCAGACCAGCTCTTCCGATGCCGTCGTCGGGGGCGTTTGACTTGCAGCTGAAGCGTCTGCCTGGGCGATCTCGCTATCTACCTTCGCGAAGTACTTTCGGAAAGACAATTCGGAGATGTTCCTGGCCGCTTCATCGGCAGCCAGCTCCAGTTCATCAACATGGCTGATGAAGAGTCCAACCAACTTGGGATCATAACCGCTTCCCGCCTGCGCGCGCAGAAGCTCGACCGAATCATCGATGCCAAACGCCGATTTATAGGGCCGGGTCGATCGAATCGCGTCGAAGGCGTCGGCAATCGACAAAATCCTGGCGCCAATGGGAATGTCCTCGCCCTTTAGGCCATCAGGATAACCTGTGCCGTCCCAGCGCTCATGATGGTAGCGCACGTACTTTGCGACAGGAAAAGGAAACTCCACCCGCTGTAAGATCTCGTCGCCAGCAGTGGCATGGACCTTCATCTTTTCGAACTCCTGCCTGCTGAGCCTGCCGGGCTTGTTGAGCAGATAGTCCTCGATGGCCAGCTTGCCGATGTCGTGAAGAACGGATCCTGTCTCGATGGCTTTCATCTCGTTGTCGTCGGTAACGCCGCTTAGCTTTGCTAGGCCCAGAGCATAGGCCTTGACTCGGCGGATATGTCCATATGTGGTCTGATCCTTGGCGTCCACCGCCAGTGCTAACGTTTCTACCGTTCTCATCAGGTGTTCTTGTGCCTCTAATATTTTCGCCTTTGTTACATCGTTGATTTTCCAGACGACTACAACACAAGGAGCCACCAAAATGGCATAGGCTACACCAATGCCTTTGAAGAAAACAATAAATGCTCCTGCACACGCAGAAAAGAGGAAGTCCCAGGCTAATGGCACATAATTTTCCTGCCAAACGTCGAGAAGTCTTGCATTCGACGACAGCGAAATCGCAATCGCAATCAAGAGTGAATTTGAAAGGAAGAAAGCTACAGCAATGCCGAATGTCGGAACCAATATCTTATTTACAGAATTAAGCCAGTTTTGTGAAATAAGCCAGTAGTAAAGGGCTCCATATAGCTGAACATTTATGGCTGCTGTGGCGATATTAAAAATAATGCGATGGGGAGCGGTGCCGTGCCTACGTCTCAAAAACAGAGCCAGACAGGTTATGTATAAAATGTTAGCTACAATTGCTGACTCTATGTTAAACATCATGCAAGTGCTTATAACAAAGGCATCGCCAATCGTGACTCCAGAGCGAACGTCAGGGTGGGATACAGAAAAGGGTACTGTTACAAGCGTGATGGCGGTAAAGATCAGCCAGTAGTAATCTTGCGGACCAAAGATGACAACCTTGGAGGCATGGAACAGGATGGGGATAGCTGCTATTATAACAACGAAGGTATAGCTCTTGACCTTGAAAGGTAGAGACCACCAGTTTGTCATTCAGAATCCCCAATTGTCGGCGTCTGAATTATCGGCATTCGCAAATGTGAAGGTAAGCGAAATCTTAGGGAATGTATACGAAAAAACGTGGCGTTTCTGATAGCAATGAATGGGTCGTTGATCAGGTGTTACCCCCGGCAAGTTGATGGTCCAGCTGAATGAATGACCTTTTATCTCAGAATCCGGGGTTTCCACTTCTCACTAACACCAGGCTAAGGACGGCCATTGGTGGGATCGCCCTGCCTTCCCATCGATAGCTGAACTGGAATCTAGTACCAATAGATAAAGGGTGTTTCCCGGGTTTCGAGGATTTCGATTTCGGTCTGCATGGCTCTCTCCTTCAGTTGCTGAACTGGAACCTAGTACCAATAGATAAAGGGTGTTTCACGGGTTTCGAGGATTTCGATTTCGGTCTGCAT
>JBEKYG010000521.1:0-4486 GCA_049511215.1 Acidobacteriota bacterium
AAACAGATTTGTGGTCTTGCGCGGATCCGTCGATGCCTCTCCCGGAGGACGCCTGCCGGTTATTCTGGCGCCTGGCCAGGCTTTTGGCTCCGGCGAGCACGAGACCACGCGCAGCTGCCTTGAAGAACTCGAGAAAATTCCGCTCGCTCCTCAGGCGCGCGTATTGGATTTGGGCTCCGGCACGGGCATCCTGGCCGTGGCCGCGGCCAGGTTGGGCGTGCATTCAGTGATCGCGCTCGACCCGAGTCCGGAGGCAGCCAAAACCACTCTGGCCACTATCCGGCTGAATGGAATGGGTAAAGTTATCTTTCCAGTTCAAGGAGAAATAGTGGCGATTCGTGGCGCGCAATTCGATCTCATTACGGCCAATCTCTTTGGGGACCTGCTTCTCCGGATCGCAGATCTGATCCATTCTCTGATGAAGCCCGGCGCACACCTCTTGTTGTCCGGAATTCTGTGGGGAGATGCATACGACGTAAAGACGGTATTCACCCGGGCTGGATGCGTCTTCCTCAGGGATCAGTACCTCGAGGAATACTGCACGCTGCTCCTCAGGAAATCTGCCGCCAGACTGTGACGCGCACATCGCCACGCGCGATCTCATCTACCCCCGGCTTCGCTCGGGGGTAGATGTCTTTCCCTTCAGCAACGCGTTCTCTTCCGGCAATTACTTGCCTACCACGAGAATCTGGAACGAATCGGGCAACATCGGAGCACGGCCACCACGTCCTCCTGCCGGCGGTGGCGTAGGAGGAGGACCATACTCGGCAGTGATCAGCAGGATCTGATTCGTCTTGGTGTCAAGCGTCAGGGTTTTAGCACCGGTCTTGGTCTGTACGGTCTGCTCCACCACAAAGCTGGTCGGGCTGTTCTCCTTGACGACGGTCAACGTGCCATCGCGCTGGGAGCTGAAGGCTTCCATGGTCGCGGGATTGAACAGGGCGCCGTCGACGCCGTTGCCGATGGGCAGGGCGGTGATGATATTGCCGTTATCGGCGTTCATGATCACCATGGTTTGCGGAGTATCCCCGCATCCGATGAACAGGATATGATTCTTTACGTCAAACCCCAAGCCCGCGGGCGCCTTACCCTTGCCGGCGAGGTCATAGTGGGCGGTTACCGCAAGCGTCTTGGCGTCAACGGCAGCGACTTGGTCCTTGTCTTCGAGGTCGACCCACAGATGTCCCTTGCTGTCGGTGACGGCCTGCTCCGGCGCGCCGCCCAAGTCAACCGTTCCGACCACTGTCCCATCCGCCGCGTTGATCACTGTCGCATTCGGCGCGCTGTGACTGAAGACCCAGAGCCGATCGTTGAACGGGTCAAACAAAATTCCGTCCGGGTTGCCCTGGACGTCGATGGTCTTAATCGTCGCCAGGGTCTTGGTGTCCCACATCACCACAGGCTTGCTGCTGCAAAAACCGTGGCCGGACTTGGGGTCGACCGCAGCTCCACGGGCACTGGCCTTGGAGATTTCGCCGACCGACTCGAGCGTGTCGAGATTAAAGACCAGCACGCGGGGGGTAGCCCCGGTGCGCGGAATGTACAACCGGCGTCCGGCGGAGTCCGCATAAACATAGTCAAACCCGCCATCGCCACCGACCTTGAGCGACTTGAGCACCTTGTAAGGCCCCGCGGATGGGGCCTGCTGAGCCAATGCAATGCATGCCAGCATCGCGATTCCTGTTGCAAAAGCTACACATAGACGTCTCATGGATATCTCCTCGATTGGTAATAGTGTTTTATATTGCCTCGTTGTCTGACGGTTTTGCCAATTGAGTCCGGTTCGTGCCGTCAGCATGAAGCTGGATCTTGATTACTTCCTTGTCGGTTCGAGGCGCATCTCAAATACAAGAGTTCGCTGCACCTTGGATGCGCGCAACAGCAGCAATCGTGATGAATCCGTGGCTCTGGCAAACCATGCGAAGCCCGAATACCAAGTTTTGCCAAGGGGCGCACATGATCCCCGCACCATCCTCATCCACAGAGCTGACGGATGAAGAGTATCCCTTGCTGCCACTCCTTCATGCGGTAACTCAATAAGAAAGTCTCTGATTTTGGCAGGTTGAGTTTAGCACGAGGAAGCTAAATAGAAGATGAACGCAGCCAGGCGCGCCGGGGGGCGCGTTTAAAGGCACCGCCCCGCCGAGCCAATATGCCAACGCAAACGTTCCGCCGAACATGACGGCCACATATGTGCTGACTACTAATCAGTTCATAAGTAGGTGGACATTTGATCAAGAAATGAGGATCTGGACGGAGGTCGTGTTCACTTTTGGTGGTGATCATCGGTATCGGAATCGGGGTCGCAATCGCAGTCGTTATCGGCTTCTGCAGAGCCATACAACCGATTGCTACTGCGATTGCGACTGCGACCCCGATTCCGATACCGATACCGATACCGACGGATATAGTGTCCTCCTCTCTTCTTGATGCCGCCAAATGTCAACCTACTTATGAACTGAATGGTAAGCCGGCATTTCCCCTTCCGCTTCTGTCGCGGTGGTTGTATGCTCCCCCTAAGTCGTCCGTTTTCCTTTGTTGGGAGGGTTCTATACCATGAAAATAGAATTGTATCGTAACCGTCCATCACCTTGGTCACGTTTTTATTCTCGCCTGGCGCTCTGCGGCCTGGGTCTGTTGCTGTTGGGATTGGCGACCATGGGCGTGGCGCAAACCATCAACCCCGGTCTCTATGCCGGCCTGAAGTGGCGTAACATCGGCCCCTTCCGCGCAGGACGCGTTTCGGCCGTCACTGGTGTGGTCGGCCAACCCGGCGTGTTCTACATCGGCTTGCCGCTGGGCGGCGTGTGGAAGACCACCAGCGCGGGTGAGACCTGGTATCCGATCCTCGACGATGTCAAGGAAGTGTCGTGCATCGGCGCCATCGAGGTCGCACCCTCCGATCCCAACATCATTTATGTCGGTACCGGCGACCTGATCACCGGCGGCGGCATTAACGAAGGCAATGGCGTATACAAATCCACCGACGCCGGCAGGACCTGGCAGCACATCGGGTTGGACGACACCAAGCAGATTCCCTCCATTCTGGTGGATCCGCACGATCCCAACGTGGTTCTGGTGGCGGCACAGGGCAACATCCACACCCACACGGAGGAGCGCGGTGTTTTTCGCAGCACCGACGGCGGCAAGACGTGGAAGAAGACGCTGTACGTGGATAACGAAACCGGAATCCAGGGCATTGCCTGGGCCTTCGACCGCCCCGACGTCCTCCTGGCCTCCACGGTGCGGCATTATACAGCTCCGGCCGCTGGCCCTCGCGGGGGTGCGGCGCCGGCAGCGGCGGGTCCGACCGGCACCGCCGTATACAAATCAACCGATGAAGGGGTGACCTGGAAAGAGCTTATCGGTGGCGGCTTGCCGAGCCCGCTGAACGGGCGCACGAGCGTGGCGGTGGCAGCCAACACCAACGCACAGCGTATGTTCCTCGTGGGCACATTCGGACTTTACCGATCCGACGATGGCGGCAACAATTGGCGCCAAATGGACGCCGCGGACCGGCGTATCGTGGGCAGCGGCTATATTTGCCACGTGTACGTGGATTCCAAAAACCCCGACATCGTTTACAACATGAACACGTCGATATACAGGTCCACCGACGGCGGCAAGACCTGGAGTTCCTGGTACAACCAGTCGACGGCGCAGGTCTACCACATTTCCACCGACACGCAGTACCCATATTGGGTTTACGCTACGCAGCAGGACAGCGGCGCGATCGGCACGCGTAGCCGGGGCGACCTTGGCGCAATTACGCCTCTCGACTGGTACCCGGTCGCGGGCTACGAGTTTGGCTGCATCGTAGCCGACCCGCTTAATCCCAAGATCGTCTACTCCGGCGGTCCGGGCAGCGGCATCGTAAAGATCACCTATCCCAGCGGTCAATGGATCAATGTCAGCCCCAACGTGGACACGAGTGAGACGCTGCGGGAGGTAGGCAACCAGCCGATTCTCTGGTCGCCCGCGAACCCGCACGAGTTGCTGGTCGGCTTCCAATACCTGATGGCGACCACCGATGGCGCCATGCATTGGCACAAACTCAGCCCCGACCTCGGCTATCCCAAGGGCGAGACGCCGCCCCCAAGCGCGCCGCCCACTGCGGGCGCCCGCGGCGGGCGGGGCGGTGGCCCGGGTGGAGGCTCGATCGAATCCGTTTCGCCGTCTTCGAACGCGGCAGGGGTGATCTGGGTGGGAACCAATAACGGCTTGATCAAGCTGACCAAGGATCACGGCACGACGTGGACGGATGTCACCATCCCCAACTTACCCAACCCCACGCGCGCCGATATCTCGGCAATCGATGCTTCTCATACCGATTCCGCGGCGGCGTACGTGGCGATTGACTACCACACCACGGGCGACTACAAACCTTACTTCTACCGCACGCACGACTATGGCAAGACTTGGACTGAGATCATCAACGGTCTGCCGGCCGATCAGCCGAGCGGTAGCTTCGCGCGGGTGATCCGGG
>JBEKYG010000522.1:0-4484 GCA_049511215.1 Acidobacteriota bacterium
AAGCCAGAGTGGTAATCGCTTCGGTGGAAACATACTTGAAGTACGCCGAAGCCATTGGCCTCACGGCCAGTGCTGCAGCGCCAGCCTAAAGCTGATGTATTGACGGGTACCCGTGCCGGGCATGCCCGTTGCATTTCCGGCACGGGACCCGTATCAACCAAGCCTGAAAGGAGTAACACTGTGGGCACTTTAAAGCCATTGGCCTCACGGCCAGTGCGGCAGCGCCAGCCAAAAGCTGACGTATTGACGGGTACCCGTGCCGGGCACGCCCGTCGCATTTCCGGCACGGGACCCGTATCAACCAAGCCTGAAAGGAGTAACACTTTGGGCACTTTAACTAGTCATGTCGCTCAGTTGTGTGGCGAGATCGTTTCTAGTCGCAACCAACGCCATGCTCTGAACCAGAGCCTGGCACAGGAAACCCTACATCGTAAGGCCTCCGTTTCCGACATGTGCTCCGACTTTGCCGGCTTGCGTCACGGCATGGCCCGCAGCACCCTGCACGAACGCCAGGCTTTCCTCGCGAATCTCAGGCGTGCGGTGCGCATGCAGCGATGCGATATGCAGACCGACCTGGCCGGAGTTCGCAAGGCATGGGCGGGCAAATGATTCCACGGATGCGGATGAACGTCTCAAAAACGTTCATCCGCCTCGAGATCAAGATCAGGCCCGCAAGTCTTGCCTGGGCAGAAGACCAAATGACGACATGCGGGGGAAACACCAACTTCAACCTGTACATACATCTCAGTCGAAGATCGTGCGACTACGTGAGGAACCCATGAAGAACGGATTGTCCGTCCAGGTCGAGGGACACGAAGATCACGTACTACCGGAGCCGAGTGAAGAATTCGTGGTCACGCCACAGATAGAGCTTCTGACCGAGCGCGCACTTTCCTATCTGGATGTGGGATGTGCCGTACATTTTGCCGGCCCGGCCGGAACGGGAAAGACGACGTTGGCATTCCACGCTGCCGCAAAACTCGGCAGGCCCGTTGTGCTCATCCACGGTGACGACGAATTTGGAAGTTCGGACCTAGTGGGCAAGAACAGTGGATTCCACAAATCAAAACTGATCGACAACTACATCCATTCTGTTTTAAAGACCGAGGAAAACGTCAAGACATTCTGGGTCGACAATCGACTTACAACCGCCTGCCAGAATGGTTACATCCTGATTTATGATGAGTTTAATCGCTCGAAACCGGAGGCAAACAATGCTCTGCTGAGCGTCCTCGAAGAAAAAATACTCAATTTGCCCGGGCTGCGCCGGTTCGGGGAAGGCTATCTGGAGGTACATCCGGATTTCCGGGCCATTTTCACGTCGAATCCGGAAGAATATGCGGGGGTTCATAAGACACAGGATGCCCTGATGGACCGCATGATTACGATCAACATCGATCACTTTGATCGCGAAACCGAGATCGAGATCACCACGGCCAAGTCCAATGTCGCACGGGCGGATGCAGAGGTGATCGTCGACGTTGTTCGTGAGCTCCGGCATATCGGGGTCAACAACCACAGGCCGACAATCAGGGCGTGCATAGCCATAGCGAAGATCCTGGCTCACCGAAAAGCCTGTGCACGGCTGGAGGACCCCGTTTTCCAATGGGTCTGTCACGACGTCCTGAACATTGATACCGCCAAGGTGACACGGAACGGCCGATCCCTCATGCCGGAGAAGGTGGACGAAGTCATGCGGCGAGTTTGCGCCGGCGGTCCCAAGGGCCAAAGATCTCGTGTCAGCACGGAGCAAGCAAAACAGGAGTGAGGGTTATGGCAAGTCGCATCAAGGGTGTGAGCAACCTCCGCACGTTGTCTGGGAAGATAGGCCAGGTCGCGGTCCCCTACCGCGCTTACATGCAGATTACCTGCCTGGAAATGGAAAAAGCGAGGCGCAACAGCGAGCGGCAAAGCGCGAGCCGGCTCATTACTGAAATCGAGTCGCGCCTTCGGGAAATCGAAACAGAAAAAGTGAGGATCCTCGAATCCCTGTCGGAACTGGACTCCGCAAGGCACCCCGAGATCAGCAGTCATTCTCAGCTCAGAGGCAAAGGCAGTTTCAAACTCCGATACTGAAAGATCATGAAAACGCCTTGCCGGCGCCCGCACCTGTTCCACGAGGAGGTCGCAAATGAATGAGCGATGTGCTGAAACCGATTCGCCGATGATGGAGCAGAAGATCGCGGTTGCGGCAAGCAGAAAACGTCTCTTATACGCCCTCATTCCGGAAGCGCCTCAACTAAAATACGAGTCCGCCGGCATCGGAGACACCTGCGTCTATACCATCAGCGAAGGGGGAATCTCGGCCGTTGTCAGTGACATCCACGGCCTCAGGCTGCGTCCGGAGCGGCGCAACATCGCCGCACACCAGGGAGTTCTCAATCGACTCATGGAGTTTACGACTCCATTGCCGATGGCCTTCGGCACGATCGCCGATTGTGCGGCGGCCGTCCGGGAGATGCTCGCGTGTAACCTGGACGCAATCTCGAAGCAGCTCAACAGGGTTGCCGGAAAGGCAGAAATGATCTTACGCGTGAAATGGGATGTTCCTAACATCTTTGAGTATTTCGTCCTCACGCATCGCGAGCTGATGCTCGCCAGAGACCGCCTGTTCGGCACGGACTGTGACCCGAGCCAAGACGACAAACTTGAAATCGGCCGGCTATTTGAACGGCTGCTCGAGGAAGAACGAGAGGCGCTTACGGAAAAGGTGGAGAAAGCCGTGTCCGGTTACGGCTCCAAAGTAAAACGCAACAAGTGCCGAAACGAGCTGGAAGTCATGAATCTGGCTTGTCTGGTACCAAGAGAGAGCCTGACCACGTTCGAGGATCGCGTCCTTCAGGCGGCCCGGCCCTTTGATAACAACTTTGCTTTCGATTACAACGGCCCCTGGCCACCGTATAACTTTGTCGAACTGAGCCTGGAACTCTGATGGCTGCAACAGGAGAGCAAACGCGTGCTGCTGATTGATGATGTCCTGCTGGCGCCATTCCGCGGGATCCTCTGGATCTGCCGGGAAATCCACAATGCCGCGCAGGAGGAATTGGCGGGCGAGAGTGATTCCATACGGATGGAACTGACCAGTCTGTACATGATGCTGGAAACGGGCAGGATTTCGGAGAAAGAGTTCGAAACCCAGGAAAAGAAACTGCTGGATCGACTGGACTGCCTGGAAAATGGTGAAACGGAGTTGGATGACGCCGAGGAGGATGAGGAAGAAGAGATCCTCCAGGCGACTGAAGGGCACAGCGTGGATGGCTGACGCAAGGATAAGACATGGAGATACCTTCCTTCTTGGAAAGGCAAGATTTCTCCTTGCTGCTCTTCGGTGGCAAGGGTGGAGTTGGGAAGACCACGTGCGCCGCGGCCGCTGGATTCTGGCTGGCCGACCGCTTTCCGGACGCGTCCTTTCTTCTCGTTTCCACAGATCCTGCACACTCACTTTTGGACAGCCTCGCGGGTGACCGCCCCCCCAAAAACCTCACAGTGCTAGAAATTGACGCCCGGCATTGCCTGGAATCTTTTAAGGCGAAACATGGGCGCAAGCTTCAGGCGATCGCATCGAAGGGCACATTTCTAGATGACGGCGACATAAACCGGATTCTTGACCTCTCGCTCCCAGGCCTGGATGAAATCATGGCCTTTCTGGAAATCTCCGAATGGGTTCGGGGAAAGCGCTACGACTCCGTCCTTGTTGACACCGCTCCGAGCGGCCACACACTGCGCCTGCTGGAGATGCCGCAATTGATCGAGAAATGGTTGAACTTCCTGGATTGCCTTCTGGCCAAGCACCGCTATCTGAGGCAGGTCTTCAGTCGGTCCGGGGACCGCGATGAGCTCGACGATTTCCTTGAGGAGCTGACGCATTCCACGGCAGCGACAAACCGCGTTCTCCGTGATCCCGCTCTGTGCCGATTCGTTCCAGTCATGATCGCCAAGGTCTTGAGCGTGCGCGAGACGCTCGATCTGGTCCGGCAGCTCAAGCGCCTCACCTTGCCGGTCACCGATGTAATAGTGAACGGACTCTATCCGGAAGACAGCTGCTCCGAATGCAGAGCGGAACGTGGCCGCCAGCTGCGCGCCCTTGACGACCTTTTCCGCGACCCTTCCATGAACGGGCATGCAATCTGGGGCACGCCTCTGTATTCCGTCGAGATGCGCGGCGCGCCGATTCTGCGGTTTTTCTGGAAGCGAATCCGACGAATAGGCAGCCCATCCCTTGTCTCTATCTCCAATGACTCTTCCCTGCCCGTCCTCTGCCGGCCGGTCTCATCGGCGCCCGCCCCGCCGCCGCCCCAGGCCAGGCTCATATTGTTCGGCGGGAAAGGCGGTGTGGGGAAAACAACCCTCGCCTGCGCAACCGCCCTCTGGTTGGCCCGAGCATACCCAGGCAGACAGGTTCTCCTTTTCTCCGCGGATCCCGCACATTCCCTTTCGGACTGCCTGGACTTCCCGGTTGGCCCCAAACCGAGCATCGTTGTCCC
>JBEKYG010000523.1:0-4478 GCA_049511215.1 Acidobacteriota bacterium
TGGAGCCCCAGCTGGCGCCGCGCTCCTGGATTACGGCAAATCGATGCGCGGGAGAAGTTACCACGAGATGGACATCCCTTAGAAACTCACCGAAGCTCAACTTTCCGCCATGGCGCATCGCCGGTCTCGCTCCTAAAGGACTTGTCTCAGGATTTCGTAAACTTCACTCGCACCGGGGAGAATTCGATCCAGGCGAAACGTGGAAATGGTCCTCTCCAGGGCGAATGCGACCGCTACTGCTATGTAGGCCAACGTCGGCAGAGGGTTTTCCAATGCATAATTCCAGGCAGTCAGCAGGCTTTTTTGGAGAGACGAGATGATTCCCTTGCGGCCGCCGGCGGCAAGGTCTGCGCGATATTGTGCAGCCAGGACTGCTTTTTGAGACTGCCAGACCTCCTGCGGGAGAGGCGGAACCGCCCAGGCCTGAATGGTCTCAACCAGATCACCGTATTCCATGAAGACCGCGGTGCACTCATCGCATTCCAGCATGTGATTGGAGATTTCTACCCCGATCTCCGGGGACTCTTCGTGCAGGTAATGCATGAGCAACTCTTCTTCGGTGTAGTGACGGGATACTGGCCGCTTCATCGGGACCCTCCTCCCCTTCGCACTGCGCGCCGCACCGAATGGGTGGCGCGAAAAAGGGAAGTTTTCACGGTACCTAGGCTGCAATCTTCCATTTCAGCAATCTCTTCGAGCTTCATATCTTGAAAATAGCGAAGCAGGAAAACCTTTTTTTGAAGTTCCGGCAGATCATCGACGCATCGGCGGATCTGCTCAATGCTCTCCTTTTTCTCCAGTGCCCCGAAAGGGGTGAGAATGGCGTCGCTGATGGGCTGCTCCGGGAAGGCTTCGCGATCACCCACCTCGGCCGGCTGCGATTCGCGGCGCCGGCGGCGGCTGCGCCAGCAGTCAATGGCATGATTGGCAGCCATTCGATAAAGCCAAGTGGAAAACTTGGCTTTTTGCGGATTCCAGTCACACAGGGATCTGTAGAGTTTGATGAAGACCTCTTGGGTTGCGTCCTGAGCCTCTGCCGCGTCTTGAATGATTCTGTACACCGTAGAGTGAATCCTCTGCCGATAACGATCGTACAGTAGGGAGAATGCCTCTTCCTCCCCCCCGAGGGTTTTTAAAACCAGATCTTCGTCGGATTGCGGGCTCACCATTGGGTCCTGAACTCCGAGAGAATCCGGCCCCGATCCCTGTTCTATGCTTCTTACGCGTTGGAATGCCACTAGGTTGACAGGATTGTGCGTGCTAGCCCCCTGTCCGCCAGAAGCTAACGCATCCGGCCGCGGTTTTCAATACCTCTGGCAGGAGGACTGCGATAACCAAAAACATAACGCCAAGTCGCAAAGATGCTAAGACGCCAAGAAATCAGGGATAAAACCTCTGGCGCCTTGGAGTCTTGGAGTCTTGGCGGTAAAAAATCCTTTCCTCCTGCCAAATGATTTGCAGGTAGGTAGTACGGTGCGACATGGCCCCAACCAAAGGACGCAGGGGCGATTCCCATTTGCATGATTGCAGCCCTTCCGGTTAGGATTGAGTCATGGACTTACTGCCAAAATCAGAGGTCGTGGCAAGGTTGGGCAAACTGCAGCATTGGATGCAGGATTCATCCGTGGATGCGGTTTTCGGGTTCCAGAACGTGGATGTGTACTATTTTGCCGGCACGGTGCAGTCCGGCCTGCTCTGCCTGCCGAATTCGGGCGAGCCGCTTTACCTGGTCCAGAAAAGCATGAGCCGCGCGCGCATCGAATCGCCCTGGGAGCGGCTCCTCCCTTTCCCGGGGTTTAAGAAACTCCCGGCGTGGCTGACGGGCGAAGGCATTGGAGAACTGCACAGGGTCGGCATCGAAACCGATGTCCTGCCGACGGCTTACTTCCTTCGGTTGCGGGAGCTGTTTCCACGTGTGGAATTCATCGATGCCTCGGAAGCGATACGCCGGATTCGGATGGTTAAATCCGGCTACGAGGTGGATCGGGTACGCCGGGCGGCAGAGATGCTCCGGAGCGCGTTCGATCGGCTCCCCAAGTGGATTCGAACTGGTGCGACCGAGCTCGAACTCATGGCACAACTCGAGGGCTATCTGCGCAGCCTGGGTCACCAGGGCATCGTCCGCATGCGCGGGTTCAACAATGAAATCTCTTATGGAACGCTGTCGAGCGGTGCGAGTGCTGTCTACCCCAGTCCACTCCCAGGCCCGGTCGGTTTTGTCGGTCTTTACCCTGCGGTGCCGAACGGCGGCAGTGAGCACCAGCTGGCAGCAGGAGAGACTCTTGTGGCCGACATCGTTGCCGGATATGGAGGTTACATCGCCGACATAACAAGAACATACTCGCTGGGAGAGCCTGCACCCGACATGTCCGCGGCGCACCGTTTCGTGCTCGATCTGAATAGCGAGATTGAATCGATGCTCAAGCCAGGGACCCTGTGCTCGCGGATTTATCAACACACTCTCGGGAGGGTGAAGGAAAGCCCGTACGCGGCGGGATTCATGGGTCTCGCAGACAATCAGGTCCGATTTGTCGGGCACGGCGTCGGACTGGAACTCGACGAGTTGCCTGTGCTGGCCGGCGGCTTCGACATCGCGATCGAACCAGGAATGACGATTGCGATCGAGCCAAAGATCTTCTTCCCGGAGCGAGGCGGTGTCGGCATCGAAAACACCTATCTGATGACCGAAGACGGTTTCGAGAACCTGACCGTTTGCCCGGAAGAGATCCTATCGATCAAAGTCTAGATCAGAGATAGACCACACAACGCACGAGCGACTGGCTTGCGTCTTTCTGATTAAGGGTAATTCGTTCATTTCGTAGCTTTGGGTCCAGGGGAGGCCGTATGGAAGAGATCAAGATGCAGCCGATCGGGTACATCCACAGCCCGCATCGGGAGGTTGCCCAGATTCCCAAAGGACTGGGAGCCCAACACACGGCAGAGGGAGTGCTTGAGGTCCTCCCCGTGTTTGAAGCTGGGCTGAAGGACATTGAAGGCTTCTCCCACCTCATCGTGATCTGGGTATTTCACCAGTCTGCGGGATACGACCTGATCTTTACCCCGCCATCGGATGACAAGCCGCACGGAGTCTTCGCGACTCGTTCGCCGCGAAGGCCGAACTCGATCGGGCTGACAACCATGGAGTTGGTGCGCCGTGAGGGAAGATCTCTCCACTTGCGTGGCGTGGATATGCTGGACGGAACCCCGGTTCTCGACATCAAACCCTGTACCTCGAGCATCCCCGAAGAGCAGTTGCGCCGGGGCTGGCTTGCTGAAGCAGAGCAACGCGCCCAGAAAAGTTAGGCCGGGTTTACGTCGCGGAAATTACACAAACATTTGAGAGACTGGGAATTCCGGCGAAGCCGCAGAGTCAGCATCAGCGCCCAAACCTGATCTCGCTTTCCCTTTGCCCCTTGACCCCTCGACCCCTTTGCCCCTAAAGTTTGCGAACGAAGCGAGCTGAATTAGCAGTCAATCAGGCCACATCGGACCCTGGCGATGACACCATCCAATCATGGAAAACCCGACGAACCCAAGGCCGCCAATGGCTCAGGCAAGATGGGCAGATTCAAGATCTGGCTCATATCGCTGATGGGCTATTGGGTCATACGTATCATCGGCAGCACGCTGCGCTGGCGAGTGGAAGGATGGGAAAACTTTCAATCGATCCACGCAGCCAACAAGAATGTCATCTTCACGTTCTGGCACGGCCGCATTTTTATGGGCACTTATTTTTTCCGCAACCGCGGCATCGTGGTAATGACCAGCCGGAACCGGGATGGGGAATACATCGCACGCGTGATCGAGAGGTTTGGCTATGGAACGGCGCGCGGGTCAAGCAGCCGGGGCGCCAAGGGCGCGCTGGTCCAGATGATCCGCGAGCTGCGCGGGAAAAACGATGTCGCATTCACCATCGATGGGCCAAAAGGTCCTCGCTACATCGCCAAGTCGGGCGCCGTCTGGATTGCTTCAAAAAGTGGGGACGTAATATTTCCATTTCACATGTCGCCGGAACGAAAATGGGTGTTCAATAGCTGGGATCAATTCCATTTTCCCAAGCCCTTCTCCCGGGTTCTGGTGTTGATGGGGGCCCCGATCTACGTGAAGGAGGATGCCACTGCCGCTGAGCTGGAGGGGTGCCAGCAGACCCTGCAGCGCTCTCTGGAGGGCATGCTGCACCGGGGCGATTCCTACTGGCAGAAATCCTGAAAAGCGGCCGCGCGGATCGAAGTTAGTTCAGAACTCCCGGCATGACCATATATCGAATCAACACCAAGACTCGAAGACTCTAAGGCTCGAAGAAGTCCTATGTTTTGATGCTTCCTTTGAGTCTTTGAGTCTTCGAGTCTTAGTGGTAAGACGTTGCCACGATGCAGCATCATGCGCGCCTTGATTGCATTGCGGCCGGTGATTATCTATCATCAAGCGTTTCTTGCTTCCGCACGAAAGGAGGGATAGGAGTATTCGCACCAATGGCC
>JBEKYG010000524.1:0-4477 GCA_049511215.1 Acidobacteriota bacterium
CTTCTGAAGCCTTCAGTAGCCCGCTGGAGTGATTCGACCATGTCGCGCAGCACGAGGTGATTTTTCTTTAGTTCTCCGATCTCGATATAGCGGAGGGTGACGTTTTGCAGCGCGGCTTTCATCTCCTCGAGCCCTGTGAGGGTGGCTTCAAGCTGAGCCGCTGCGCCATTCCCGAGGGGCCCACTTATCGTCTCGGCCAGCGCCGCAATGCGGCCTTCGACTCCGTTCAGGCGATCGCTCAGCTTGGGTAGAAATTCGATGAGGCGAGCATCCGCTATTGCGGCCAGCGCTTGCGTGCACGCCTGCAACCGGCTTTCGACCTGTTCGATGCGCCTGTGCGCCGCCCCGACGTCGAGCGCCCGCACCTCCATCCTGAGTTCAGTGAAGTCATGCAGCGAGGGTGAAGGCGTCAGTTCAGCGAGCTTGGCGGCGTGCTGTTGTATCTTTTCCTGATGGGAGGTGATCTGGCCCAGTCCTTCCTGGAGCCGCTCGCCCAGGGAAAGAACTTCACCGCGAATGCGCCGACGTTCCGCCCTCTCGAATTCCAGCTCGTTGTATCGTTGTTGCAGCTCTCGCAGATTTCGGCGAAACTCGAGAAGGGCGGGCAACTCAGGAGGGTGGGGTTCTTGGGAAAACCCGTTCGATGGGCGCGGTTGTTCCCCGGGGTCGAGCCAAGCAGCAGACTCCTGGGCACGGAGAGCGTGAAACCTGGCGAATACCACACCGCACTTCCTGCAATCCGCCCGTTCTTCCTGGACAAATCCGCACTTAGGACAATTCACGATACGGACTCCGGATGACCAGAGCTGCTTCCCTCCAATCATTTCCTTAATAAAATCGGCCGGAAATCGAAAACTCTTCAGTATTAAACAAACATCAAGACCCCAAGAAACTTCGAAAAAGTCGGAGACAGTCAGGAGTGGACACCGAGGGACAGTCACCACAATCCCTAAACTCAATTGTCCTTTGTGGAAAATTGAGGCCGGCAATTTGGAAATTGTGGTGACTGTCCCCTTTTGTCGGATGCGCCTGTTCAGGTAAGATGGCAATCGAGATGGGTGTAATCGGAAGTGGGAGTCAGTAGCTTGCCACCGCTTTCAGAACGAATTGGGCTAAAAGATAAAAACGCCACGGATTACACGGATTCAAAAAGCCTAGCGGATGATACGTTTGAACTGGAGCGACCTGGTGCCGAAGTTGAGGAGCAGCGCCGATGACCGTTGCTGAGAGTTCTTCATAGAGCATTTCAGCTCCCATCGTATCTAACCGGCGACCCCAGCACATGATCGAGAGTTTTTTAACAAATCCGTGGAATCCGCGGAATCCGTGGCGTTTTTGTTTTGATTTCTCCAGGAGTGACTCTCACTTCCGATTGCACCCATCGAGATTGCCCCTTTGGTATGTGGCGCCCCAATGCAGTACGATACACTTTGGCCTGTTTGGGTCGAAGGAGGGACCGATGATGCCAAGGCAAACGGCCGCGCAAGCGCGGAACTATGTCATTTTGCTTATTGTCTTGTTGCTTTTGGGCGCCGCCATTTCGCTCTACACGAACCTGCGGAAGGTCGATTCTCAATACAAGGAACTGGCCGAATTTGTTGGGCGTAGCCTTTTTCAGGCTCTGGAAGGAATGAGAGATTGGAATACCCAGCATCAGGGGGTGTACGTTCCTATATCTTCGGGTGTAGTTCCAAATGAACACCTCGCCGATCCATTGCGCGACATCACCAGCACGCAGGGATTGCAGCTCACAAAAATCAACCACGCGCAGATGATAAGGATGATCTCTGAGTTGCTCAATCAGCCGACGGGCGTTCACGTCCACATGACCAGCCTCACTCCAATACGACCTGAAAATGCTCCGGACCCATGGGAAGCAAGAGCGCTTGCCGGTTTTGCCTCAGTCCGCGATGAGGCGTACGGTGTGCAGAACGGCGTGGGAGGGAGGCCCTCTTTCCGATACATGGCGCCTCTCGAGGAAAGTAGCTCGTGCTTGACTTGCCACCATGAGGATAAGAGCGGGAACGAAATCAGAGGAGGCATCAGCGTTTCCTTCAGCTTTGCACCTTTTCAGCAACTGATGGATGAGGGCAACCGCCAGATCTGGCTGGTTCATTTGATGGGTGTTTGTGCCGCCGTTGTCCCTATTGCCTTCTTGGGCCGGAAGCTGGTACGCAACGTCGACGCGCTTCAGGCTTCACTCCGGCGCGTCCGCCAATTAGAGGGACTGGTGCCAATTTGTGCGAATTGCAAGAAAATACGTACGGAAGGAGCGGACGCGGATGTGCAGAAGTCATGGATCCCAATGGAGCTGTATATCGAAGAACGAACGCATGCGGAGTTCACCCACGGCATCTGCCCGGATTGCAGGGAGAAGCTCTATCCTGGGTTTGGGTCCGGCGGAAAGGGCTGACGCCGAGACTTGCCAACATCGGGACGGGGGACCCACCAGTAGAACCGTCTGATTCCGCAACAGATGGGTTTCTCCGGCAGTTCCCAAGTCTGCCTCCGCCGAACTTTTATGCGGCTGGTTTCTGCCTGTAAGCACCGAGAGATGCCATTGCCGTTGTCCACGGGCCTTGATGCTGTGGAAGCGAGGCGGCATTGTTCATCGAATTACGCGCCACCCCTCCGATTGCCGCGATGATTCAGGATGATTTCATCCTCAGCCGATGGTAATCTGCGGCGATCTGGGAAATGCAAGCTTCTATCGATTCTGGGCTATGCACGTTTGAACAGGAGGGTGGATGTCACAACCGGCTATCATCATTGAAAATCTCACGCGGCGCTTTGGCGATCTCGTGGCCGTGGACCAGGTCAACCTGAGCGTAGAGGGCGGACAGTTTTTCGGTTTCCTCGGACCGAATGGCGCGGGCAAGTCCACGACAATCAAGATGCTGACCGGTCTGCTGGCGCCAAGCGCCGGGCGCATTGAACTGCTCGGACTTGATCTGGAGCGGGATTCTATCGAGGTCAAGGGGCAGATCGGCGTTGTGCCCGAGGGGATGCCGCTCTTTGACCGGTTGACAGGGGGCGAATACCTGAATTTCGTGGGCCGCATGTACGGTCTGGACGGGCGCACAGCATACCAGCGCACGGTCGAGTTGCTCGAATTCATGAGTTTGGCCGACCGCACCAAGACGCTTGTCGGTGAGTACTCCCACGGAATGAAGAAGAAACTGGCGCTGGCCGCGGCCGTGATTCACACGCCGAAGATATTGTTTCTTGACGAGCCGTTCGAGGGAGTAGACGCCATTGCCTCCGGAACCCTCAAGGCCATGCTCCAGCGTATGGCCCAGGGGGGCGTAACCATTTTCCTCACCTCGCATGTACTCGAGATCGTCGAGCGACTGTGCAGCCACGTCGCGATCATCGACAAGGGCCGCTTGGTAGCGCAGGGCTCGCTGGATGAGCTGCGCGCCAGCGTGACCGCATCGGCCGGAGCCGACCGGGCTGCTACGAGCGGCAACGAGAAGCTTACGCTCGAGCAGATTTTTCTCGCCATCGTCGGAGGGCAAGACGCCGTGCGGCGGTCAGAGGAGGAGCTTTCATGGCTACGATGATTCGCGCTCCCCGGACCGGCGAGCAGATCCGGCTTATCATGGAACTGCGCTGGCGGATGTTCCGCAACGGCTTGCGTGAATCCTCGGCAAGACTCCACGTTGCCGGAGCTACCCTCCTGAATCTCCTTTGGGCCGCCCTTGCCATGGGACCCGGCATCGCATTGGTCTTCGGCGGCCACCTTCTGGTGCGACATAATCAGACTCAATGGTTTCTCCTTCTGCTCTGGGGAATTTTCCTCTTCTGGCAGCTCTTTCCGATTCTTGCCTGGCAACCAACGCCGAATCTGGATATGCACAGCCTGCTCAGATTTCCGGTGCGTTTTTCCGCATTTTTCCTGCTCAGTCTCGCCTACGGTCTGGCCGGCCCCGCTGAGCTCGCAGGCATTTTCTGGCACGCCTGCTTGGGGGTGGGGATCGTCAGCGCGCGCCCCGACCTCATCGGTTGGACGGCGCTCGTGCTCGGCATTTCGGTGGTCATGAATCTGCTCTTCGGCAGGATGACTTACTCATGGCTCGACCGCATCTTTGCCAGGCGGCGGGTGCGAGAGATCCTCTTCGCAATCGTAATGCTCTGCCTTGTGACGCTGCAATTCACCATGCAGAGGTGGCACCAGGAGATCTCGCGCTTTGTCCAGCGCGGCAGTCTGATGTGGAACCTATTGCCGCCGGGCAGAGCGGCAGCGGCGCTCGTGTCCCTTGTCGGTGGCCGACTCGGAGAGGCACTCGCGGCGACAGCAATCCTTGCCCTGTACGCCGCGGTATTCGGCGGCTTGTTCGCCTATCGGCTGCGGGCGCAATATTTCGGCGAAGATCTGGGTGAGAGTCCCGCTCCAGCTACTCGCAAACCCAATGCCAGGCTCGTCGCAGCGAGGGCCAGAACGGCAGCGCCTGCGACAGCAACCGAGCGGCCGGGA
>JBEKYG010000525.1:0-4472 GCA_049511215.1 Acidobacteriota bacterium
TGCTATCTGTGCACGACTGACTGCCCGATTACGGTTGTGAGCGAGGGAGATCGCATCCTCTCCATCGATCACCCTGATTGCGTGCGCGCCGAATCCATGCTGGAGCAGCGCGAAAGTCCGCATCGACTGACAACGCCGCGAATCCGCCCATCGACGCATCACCCATGGAGCGAAGTCCCATGGGATGAGGCGATGTCTGTGACCACGAACAAGCTGGCGCAAATTCGCGACCGATATGGGTCCGAGTCGGTCGTGTTCGCCGCGGGATACACGAAAGAAGTACGGCCGTATCTCCGGCGCTTCGCGGAGTGTCTTGGTTCGCCGCACTATGTGACCGAGTCGAGCTGTTGCTTTTCATCCGGTTTTGTTGCTGCCACAGTCACGCTTGGCAAGGAGTACGCGTATTTCCTGGCGCCTTCGCGTCGAAAATATCCGCAAACGAAATGCCGGCTGGCGTGGTCCACGAATCCAGCGGAAAGCCAGATTCCTTTTGAGCTGCATCATCTGCTTGTGGATGCGCCGAATGTGCCGACGATCGTCGTCGATCCTAGACGCACCAGCCTCGCCGAAGTTGCGTCCATACATCTGAGGCTTCGACCAGGAACGGATGGTGCGCTCGCACTCGGTCTCGCCCACGTCATCTTTCAAGAAAACTTACAGGACCAGGGATTCCTTGATAGTTTTGCTCATGGTCTGGAGGATTATCGAAGATACATCCGCGAATACACGCCTGCAAAGACGACCGCTATCACGGGAATTCCGGAACAAAGAATTGTCCAAGCGGCAAGATTGTATGGGAGATCGCGGCCGGCGCAAATTGTGATTTCCCCATGCTCGACGACTCATCATTCGAACGGATTTCAGGCGCACCGGGCGATCCTGCTCCTGGCTGCCATATGCGGCAATCTGGACGTCGAAGGGGGCAATCGGCCGTGGAGCAATCAGTTCCGTGAGACGAACATCGACCTGTCGGGCGCCGATGCGCAGGAAGCCGTCTCTGCCATAGGCGCGAATGACTTCCCGCTTTTCATCAAACATTATCGTGAAGCTCAAGGGATGCTGCTGGCGGACGCCATCGAGTCGGGGCCGGTGCGGGCTGTGCTTTCCATTGGCTTAAACTTGATGATGTGGCCCAATTCCAAACGCCTGGAAAAGGCCCTGCGTTTTCTGGAACTGTTTTCGGTCTGTGATTTTTTCGCAACCCCGACTGTTGACGCGGCGACCGTTTTCTTTCCGGCCGCCACTCACTTGGAACGTCAAGCTTTGGTCACCACGGGTACTGGACGCATCCGATACCGCCCGGCCGCGGTGGCACCGCGAGGCGAAGCGAGAGGAGACACGGAGCTGATCTTCGAGCTCGCCAGGCACATGGGTTTGGAAGAGCAATTCTGGAGAGGCAGCATCAAGGCCAGCTTCGATGAACGCCTGCAGGGCTCGGGTCTGCGCTTTGACGATCTCCCGAAAGACGGAAGGCCTCTGAAAGTTGCTCTTCCGCATATCGAAGAGCGGTCCTATATGTCCGGTGGATTCGGAACTCCGACCGGCAAGGTGGAGTTCGTAAGCACCGAGTTGGAAGCCGCCGGCTATGATGGCCTGCCTATTTACCAGGAACCCTACTGGAGCCCCATTTCCTCTCCAGATGTGGCGAAGGATTTCCCATTGATTCTTACATCCGGCGGACGCAGCAGGAACTACACCCATTCCCAGGGCCGTATGCTGAAAGTCCTACACGAACGCGAGCCGGACGCGCGACTGCAGATCCATCCTGAAGACGCTGGGATTCGCAACATAGGTCAAAACGATTGGATAGAGGTCGCTTCTCCGGTAGGCCGGATTGAGATGAAGGCCTGGGTGACAGATATTGTGCCGCGCGGCGTGGTACATGCTTTTCACGGTTGGGGCGACCACAACATTAATGAGCTGATCCCGGACAAGGGCCTCGACCGAATCTCGGGATTTCCGCCATTCAAGTCAAGCCTCTGTGAAGTTCGCCTCACACGAAGTGCGTGAGTGAGTCAGTTCTTTCGGCATTCGCTTTTGTTTTGGGGAGCGGCATCCGGGAGGGCGTATTTCGACGCGCCCATTGTTCAACTTTGCCATTGAACGGCACGTCGGAGTTTTCTATAACTTACCTGCAAGCATCGAGAACGGAGCTGCTCTATGAAGTTGATTTCTCCCGTCCCGTATCTGGCCCTGCTCACGCTGGCTTTTGTTTTCCACCCCGAAGCATCCCCGCAGTCGGCGGAGCTGAAGCCCGAGCAGTGTCTGGGTGGAGAGCTCGACGCCGTCATCCGGATCGAGGTGTTTTCCGATTTCGAATGTCCCGCCTGCCGGGAGTTCTACCTCCGTACCATCCGACAGGTGTTGAAGGAGTACAGCAGCCTCGACAAGGTGTGCGTGGTGTATCATGAGTTCCCGCTGCGGGGCCACAAGTATTCGAGACAGGCGGCGCAATACGCCAAGGCTGCCCAGAGGCTGGGCCGAAAACAATGGACAGCCGTGTTGGACGCGCTCTACGAAAATCAGGAGAAGTGGTCTCAGGACGGGTCGTTGGATGACACGGTTTTCAAGGCTCTCGGAGCCGTTGAATACACTAGCCTGAAAAAGCTGCTCCTGGATCCCTCCATCGACGCCGCCATTGACAGTGAAGTTTCCTTGGGTGAAAAGAAGGAAGTGACCTCCACACCGACTTCCTTCGTGTATGCCATCGGAAGAGAGGAGAAGGTTGTGGGTGGCCTCCCCTACCCAGTGCTGAAGGAGTTCATTGACAGGATCGTAAGGTGAAAATCATTATTTTGCGAGCTCTCCATTGGACATGCCGCATCGTACTAGGGGGGATTTTTCTTTACACCGGTCACATCAAACTCGAATCCCCGCTGCAGTTCGCTGCCATTTTGTTCGGCTATAAGCTCTTTCCGGACGCGCTCATCGTTCCGCTTACCTACTATTTTCCGTGGGTTGAAATCTCCCTCGGTATCCTACTGCTGGTCGGATGGAAGATTCGCTATGTCTCCCTTGGCGCCTGTGGGTTGTTGGCAACGTTCATCGCCGTCCTGACCAGCTCCTATGTTCGCGGCATCGATGCCAATTGCGGATGTTTCAGCTTTAATGACCGGATCACCCCGCTCACGATCCTGCGCGACGGGATCATCATCCTGCCGGCCATCTATCTCGCAGTGGACAGTGCATTGCGGGCGCGCCGTGGCTCGTCTGCTGCAAAGCCGGAGATCCTCTGACTTTACCTGAGTGTTGAGCCATGCTCGAAAAGGCGCCGGCGAATAATTCCGCACGAACCACGAAGACCTCAAAAACCGCAAAGAAGAAGAAATCCAGGAGGTCTTTGCGGTCTTCGTGATTACAATGCGGTCTGATCTTTTCTCGAGGGATGTCCTACTGAGCGGCCGGCTGAACAGTTACGGCTCTTTTTATGCACTAGAGCCCTTCCAGTTTGGATAGTACAGCCTCTGGATTGTCGTCCTCTATTCCGACTATTTTGACTTTCAGCCCGTGATTTCGCAGCAGTGCGCGCATTTCCTCGATAAATACGCCCCTACCGGGCACAACACCACGCCGCCAGGTTGTCTCGACGCCGCACGTGGGCGACCCGTTTTTGCCCAGAATGGCCAGCACGGCCACGCCGCATCTCCGGTAAACAGTGATTTGCTCGACTAGGTCCAAAGCCAGGCGGCGCAGTTGAGCCTGTGACTCGGCCTTCTCGAGCTCCACGCTGATCGGAAGGTGCGCGCGATCCAGCCCCAGCAGAACGAGCTCCGGACAAGGCATTTGTATGATCCCGATGTTATGCTGCAGCAGGCCTGCAATCAGATTTTCCATGGCCGCCGGTCGGAGGGCAGCGCCCGCGACGCGGGAATTTTGATTGAGAGCGCAGTGGGGCAACAACACAACTCGTCGGCCGCGCGCGTCGTTGAAATTTACGCCACGCCTCAAAAGTCGGGAAATATTTCTGCGCACCTTGCCGCGCCTCAGAATTCTCCTGATCATCGGAGTCCCTTCAGCCATGGCTTGATTCATCCTCATGGTTATGGGACTGCGTCCCCGTACGATTCTGGTATGCAGTCCTCGAATCCATGTCACTTCCAGTCACCCAGGATTTGTTCCGCACCGCATCCGTTCGCCTCGGCTTCCAGGGTCGCATGGGCTATGTCCCATTCTTCGTGCAGGAACCCGCGTATTTCAGTGGCCACGCGTTCGGCATCGCACACGCTGACGGCCCCGAGCTTCATGTGCGCGGTCAGCGCTTTTTGTCCCGGTCCCACTTCCCAGGCATGGATGTGATGCAGCCGGACTTCGGGAAATCGCCGCGTGACCGCCTCGGCCAGATCCTCCACGTTGAGGTTTGCAGGTGCGGCTTCAAGTAATGTGTGCAGTGACTCCCAAACGATGGAAAGTGCGCTGCGAAGGACAATAATGCCGATCAGGATCGCAGCCGCAGGGTCAACATAGGTTCCCGC
>JBEKYG010000526.1:0-4458 GCA_049511215.1 Acidobacteriota bacterium
CGCTCTCTGTCCCGGTTGCGGCGCCCGGACGCAGGGAGCCAAGTTCTGCCCAGAGTGCGGCAAACCTCTGCGACCCAAGAATGAGTGCCCGCGCTGCGGGACCAAGACGGAGTCCGGCACCAAGTTCTGCCCGGAATGCGGCGCCAAGATGGGCTGATCCCATGCCATCCTACTCGGGGACCTTCTGCACCGTCGCTAAGGGTGGCTCCCAGGCTCAGCCATGCCCTTGCCGTTTGGACTTCGACGACGAAAGCCTGACCCTGATCCCGGGATCAGGCTCTCCGTTGTCCGTGGACCTGGGTGACATCGACGAGCTCGCTCCCCTCGATTACGAGCTGCATCTGAAGCTCTACACGGGAGATCTCATCCATTTGACAAGGTGACGACGCACTCGCGATCCAGTCACGTTACCGGCGCTACGCCATCGCCTGTCGAAAAATTCCTTCCTTGCAGCGCCTCCGTTCCGCGTTCCTGGGCCGCGCCTTGCACACCTCTCTACAAGCCTGGCAAGCGCAGGTGGAACGTATCTTGTCAACGCGATACTAATCAGTTCATAAATAGGCGGGCATTTGATCCAGCACATGAGGAGTTGGACGGAGGTCAGGTTTGCTTTGGGCGGCGATCGTCGGTATCGGGATCGGGGTCGCAATCGCAGTCGCAGTCGCTATCGGCTTTTGCAGACCCACACAACCGATTGCGACTGCGACTGCGACCCCGATCCCGATACCGACGGATAGAATGTTCTCCTCTCTTATTGATGCCGCGAAATGTCAACCTACTTATGAAATCATTCATAAGATCCGGCACCGAGCAGAACTGCCACGACTCAGATACTCTCGGAGTACGGACGTGCAGTATTTTGGGGGGTCTTGGAGTTTCTAGGCTCAGCCTTTTGTGGCCCGGCCGTGGATCCAACGGAAAACGGGATCCTGGCCCTCTTCATCGCGGCGCCGGCGTCCGCGCAACTCTTCCAGATTCCGGCTCATGGTGCGGAACACTTCCTCCATGAGCTGATGTTTTTCGGAGTGGTGATAGCTTGATATATCGATGGGGCAGTCGATCTTGATGCGGATGATTGCTCCCGGATTGACCTGCAGTGTTTTCGGCATGATCACGCGGTAGCTTCCTTCCAGCGTGACCGGTACCAGAGGCACTCCGGCGCGCAACGCGAGGGCAAAGGCGCCGCTGTGAAACCCGCTCAGGTCGCCGTTGCGGCTTCGTGTCCCTTCCGGAAAGGCGACCGCGTTGGCGCCCGCTTGAATGATTTTCGCTGCCGCAATAATGTTCTTGGCCGCTTCACGCGGATTCTCACGGTCAATAGGGATATAGCCGGAGCGGCGCATGTGCCAACCCATGAAAGGAACACGGAAAAGAGACTTCTTCGCTACCCAACGGAACCGGATCGGGAGATAGGCTGCAAGTGAGAGGATGTCGTGCAGCCCGCTGTGGTTGGCAACCAGCAGCTGAGGGTGAGAGGTGTCGATGTGCTCGAGACCATGGATTTCGACCCTGGCCCGGCTCAGCCAAAGGTTGTCGCGCGACCATCGGCGCATGCAATAATGCTGCAGCCGGCCGCTGCCGGAGACCAGGCTGGCCAAAATGGAAACCGCGCCCCAAAATGCGGTGCTCAGACCACAGCCAGTCCAACACCAGAGTGTAAATATCTTCGCCTTGATTCGTTCCATCGAGAGGGTCTGCCGAACATGCTTCCTATAAACCTAACCTATCTGACAAGTCAATGAGTTTAGCCGATCTCCTGGGGCAAGATCTCGACAAATGCGCTCTTCAGGCAAAATACGGAGGATATTTCGGGTGTCCGGCCGGCTCGTTCGGCGGATTCCCCTTGTTCAGAAAGATGGAATGTCCTATAAATCAGGCCTCAACCGCGCCGTGGTTCGCACAACATTCAGAATTCAGTTGACCCGGGGGGAATAACAAAACCGATGTTCAAAACATACTTCCTCGTGGCGCTATTTACTATTTCTGGTCTCTATGTAATTGCCTGGCTGGAAATTGCGCGTAAGCGGCGGGCCGCTGAGCACCTGGGCGGACTGGTCTCGGAGAAACCCAGGCCGACCCTCCTCCAGACCTTCATCGGTTTTTTCGCGAATTTTTTTGACACGCTGGGGATCGGATCGTTCGCCACCACGACCTCGATGTTCAAGCTGTGGCGCCTGGTCCCCGACGAGCAGGTGCCCGGCACGTTGAATGTGGGTCACGCGTTGCCTACCATCACCGAAGCGTGCATATACATCACCATTGTTCAGGTCAGTGTCCCTACCCTGCTAATTATGATCGCGGCGGCCGTGGTGGGTGCATGGTTCGGCGCGGGAATCGTGGCGCACTGGCCGCGGCGGACGATCCAGATATCCATGGGCCTCGCCTTATTGGCGGCGGCGACGTTGATGGTGCTGAGGCAGCTGAACCTCATCTCAGCGCTCGGTAGCGGTACGAGCTTGGGGCTGGATGGCTATCTGCTTTGGTTGGGTGCCTTCGGTAACTTCATGCTGGGTGCGCTGATGACCATCGGAATTGGCCTGTACGCGCCTTGTATGGCACTGGTGTACATGCTGGGCATGCAGCCGTTGGCCGCGTTCCCCATCATGATGGGAAGCTGTGCCTTTCTCATGCCGGTCGGCAGCGTTCAGTTTATCCGAAATAATCGTTATAGCCTTCGCGCCGCGCTCGGGCTGACGCTGGGTGGTATCCCTGGCGTACTCCTGGCAGCTTACCTTGTGAAGTCGCTGCCGCTGAATTACATTGTTTGGCTGGTTGTAATTGTGGTCGTCTATACCGCCACTAGGATGCTCCATTCGGCAAGGGTCGAGAGAAACAACGCCCGAATGGCAGCAGCAAAACTATAGGTGTTGATCTCGACAACCAGACAACCACGAGATACACGAAATTTTTCGTATATCTCGTGGTTGGTTGACGATGCAGCTTGCCGCTAGCGCTCGACCTTGAATCCGACCTTGAGTGTGACCTGAAATTCGTCAACCTGTCCGTCTTTGATGTGGCCGCGCATTTCCACAACCTCGAACCAGTCTGCATGGCGCACTGTCTTCGAAACATCGGCAATTGCCCCTTTGGTCGCTTCGGCAAAACTGACGGGTGATGTCCCTACCACTTCGGTGAGCTTGTACGTTCCTGGCATGATATGTTCCTCCTTGGTTTCACTCTAAAACTCTGCCACGAAGAACAAGAAGAACAAGAATAAAATTTTGCGTCATGCATACTGCATTCGAGATTCGAGATTCGAAATTCCAAAATCTCGAATCTCGAATTTCGAATCTCGAATCGCCGCGTCTTAGGGTCTTTCCATCTTGGTGTTAGATTTTGGTTGAGGCTGGAGGAAAGCCGTGGGGCGGAAGCTCCACCAGCCTAGCGGCCATCGGCTCAGGATCTCCCGGCCGCTGATCCGGTCACGATCGACCACCAGATCATTTTTCAGCTGGTCGATGAGATTACGGTTTTCAGGCAGGACAAAATACTCCGAGGGTCCAAGAGATTTCAGGGGCAAGGAAGAACTACTGCGATACTCCTGCGCGAGATAGCGCTCGTCCCATGCTTGCCCGTTGATGCGAAGATTTCCGTTCACCACCTCAATCCTATCGCCCGGAAGGCCGACGATGCGGCCCACGGCAGATTCTCTATCATCCCAACTGACCAAGGAGTGGACCCCAGCCCCGCCCTCTACGATGACTGCGCCATTGCCGCGGTTCCCCTTGGCATCTTGGCTGCGCGCGAAAGCCACAAGCTCAAAACGCTCAGGCGCTCTCAAGCGATACGCCAACCGATCGACATGAATGCCTATCTTGGTATTCGTGGAGATGGTCGAGGTCGGGTCCGAGGCGAGGAAACGAAGGATTCTGCCGGAGAGTATCGGTTGCACATAGGCAAAGTCGACACGAGGCGTCGCGACAATCCAGGAGGCGGCAACTGCCGGCACGACCATCAGTGCCGATCCCAGGATGAAAGAGACCACGATCATGATATCGCGCATCGAGTAGACGGTGCGCAGAGCCAGGACAACGAGGATCAGATTCCAAATAAAAAGGGCGACGATCACTGCCACCATGACGCTCATTGCGACGGCTTTGACGTTCAGCAGAAGATGCCCGATCTCCGGCGGAATCAGCAGGAAAATGGCCGACGCCAGCAGAAGCGCGAGCAGCGCGGGAACCGAAGTGTAGCCGAATACTACCTTCAGGGCGGAGAAAGCATCATGCCGCCCGACATCATGCCGTCTCCCCTTGAAGAGAAGGGCGCAAATATGAATCAGATACATTTTCAGGAAGACGCTCACGGCCGCCGCTATCAGAGGTGGAATGAACGAATATCCGGGAAAAGGATCCCTGGCAAAATAGATCCCTCCGACAAAGTTAAGTGCGAGATAAGTGGGAACGACCATCAGGACCATGGAGCCCCAGCTGGCGCCGCGCTCCTGGATTACGGCAA
>JBEKYG010000527.1:0-8002 GCA_049511215.1 Acidobacteriota bacterium
TAGCCATAAAATGCTGCTTGGCCGGGGCAAATGCCCCAAAGTTTACATAATTGATTTTTATCGGAAGCTACAGAGGGAGACTGAAGCGGCGCGCCACACGGTGGAACCACGGAGAGAGGCAGTTAATCCTTCCTATCCTTCGCTCTGCGCGTCAGGGTCAGAAAATGCCTCCAGCAGCGAAAGCGGCAGAGACTGTTCGCCCAACGGGACCCGCAGAAGGCCGCGCGCCGCCTGCCAAAAGGGAGTGCCCACAAAAATCTGCCGCCACCATATCCGCCATCGATTCACTGTGCGAACGCTCACTCCAACCAACTCGCGAAGTTTCGCGATCCGCACCGGGGTCGGACCATGCCGTAAAGCGGCGACCAGAACCACCACTGCGCCTACGTACACCTTCCGCCCGAGAAAACGCAACGAGGGAGGTGTCATTCGGCAACGACAACCCTCTTTGGCGTAACATAAGCTGTGACGTTTCCTGTAATCATCTTCATCTTCCAATCCGGCCGGGGGCCCCCGGGGTTTGCGACGATAGCGTGCGCTGTCGAGCCTCCCACCGCAGTGACAACCTTTTGCTTTGGCTTCGGCGGCAAGATCTTGGTCGATTTTAAAAAGCAGTTGGTAAAGTCTGGAATCGCTGAGCAGAGTCTGGTACAAAGCAGTATCTCCTTCGCTTTGGCAAGTAAAGGAGATAAAAAATCCCCTCGGAGAGTCAAGCTTTCCGAGGGGGTTTCCCGCTTTCCATCAAGATACTTGATCACATTCCCGGCACTATCCCTCAAATATCTTGCACACACTCAACGAAACATCAGCCGGCGGCTACCCCAGTTAGCCATGTAGAGGTGCGCGTCGAAAAACCGCACCAGGACTTGCCGTGGGTCGTGTCCGAAGTCGCCCCCCAGGAGTAGGTGACGACGGCTCGGCTGGACGACACCTCGATATGGCTGGACAGACGGCCTACGGCAACCTGCTCCGCTTCTGTCAGCAGTCGATTCACCGTCTACCACTCGAAGTACTGATACTCGCTCATGCTTGTTCCGCCTCTCCGGGACGATCAGTTCTTTCAACCGGCAGGATGTGTTCGGTCGTTCTTCATCAGTGGTGCGGGGTGACCCAGAGCCTGCCACTCTCTCTGCATCACGCTGAATCCTGTCCCCGCCTGCTCGCACATGGTTTGCGTCAAGACGAGGCTATCCCAGAAGGATCGATATCGATCGCTCAGCTCAGGCAACGGCCTGATTTGAGACATTTTGCACGACGATACGCGGGCAGGGATTTTCGGGAGGCACGGGCAGGCCTTGTTTGCAAAGCAGAATCACATGCTCCCGCATTCCATGCTTCGCTTGGTAGATGCAGTCCTCTATCGAATGGCCGATTCCTGAAAAACCTTCCAGGTCCGGAGAAAAAAAGCCGAAGAAATCAGGTTCTGCAGTGGCTTCGATGATGAGGGAGTAAGGTAATTCAATCATTGGAACCTTCCTGGTTTCTCGTGACCCCCGCTGCTTTTAGGATCGCATGACAGGTTCCCGAGGGCACTTCTTTGGAACCATGGTAATCCACCCGGATCAATTTTTGCCAACCTACCTTACTATAATACCGTATCGAGCCCTTCTCTTTCACGATCCTGAAACCATTTTCTTCGAGGAGGCGAACCAGTTCCGAGAATTTCATATTCCTACTTTGCGACTGGGATCATACCGTGGCCAAGTTAACGCATCCTCGGTTAAATGACAAGCGGGTACAATCGGCGGCCTCAGGCTGCGCCAGCTACGGGACGGGTGAGAGCGGAGGGATTCTTCGATTGCGGACCTCTGGCGCGGATCTACTCCTCCATAGCTCGGATATCGGCACATCCCGGCGGATCCGGTTGAATTTACCCAGACGCAGCTGGGCGCCGCGCGCGTAGGGTGAAAATATTCAATCGAGCTGCAAATAACGGCTATGGCTTGATTTGTCATGATCATCGGGAGCGCTGGAAGCGCTAAATTGCGCCCATGAAAAGCAGCCAGCGATCCCACGTGTGGCGGATTTTCGCCGCGCATTGTGAGGAATGAAACGTCAGTTATGACCAGCAGTTGTCGCTTCTGAACTTCGTCGGCTGGATGTTCGCCGACAACAGGGTGAGATCGAATACCTTCTTACAGAGAAGCAGGTATTAAGAGGCGGACTCTGTAAGAGACGAGTCCTGCTGAACGATGACCAGAAGCGGTGCACGGCCTGCCTCAATCAGATCGTCCATCGGCCAAGTTAAACGCAATGCCAGTCTACACCTGATCACTGCTGTCCAAATTAGCTGAGAATCAAATCGTCGCTGATGATTCTAAACGAGTTACGGCTCTCGACAGCGCCTCTGCCGGATGAGGTTGGCTGCCCGGACTGCTACTTTTTCCGCTCCATCAAAGATGCTGTCCAAGTTATCCGTCGGCTTCTCGTGCTTTCATGCGCCTCTCCTGGCGTGCCACTACTTTCTGCTGTCCAGATTATCGAGTAAGTCCAAGAGACAATTGCTTCATATCCATTTCAGCCAATGCTGGCGGGCCTTCGAATGGAGCATCCAGCCAGGTAAAGAGGTCGCGATACACAAAGAGCTGATGGCGCAGTAGGGCAATCAAATTGGACAAGGACCAGGAAAATCTGGATCGCAGTTGGAGGTACTTCAGGATCAGCATGGCGATGAGAGCCGTCCAGATCTGCGTCTTCACAGCATTGGCGCTGGTCCCGAGAAACGTCTTGATCTTCAGGTTTTGTTTGATGGCCTTGAAAAACAGCTCGACTTGCCACCGGTCCTTGTAGATCGCCGCGATCGTGGTCGCTGCAATAAGATATGGGCGTGCAAAAAACCGTATGAAAGATCACAGCTTAGCCATAAAATGCTGCTTGGCCGGGGCAAATGCCCCAAAGTTTACATAATTGATTTCAGGCCTATGCACTTCACTCCCCCTCGCAAGGTCTGAGGAACATGCGTTGAAGCCATTGGAATCGCTCGGATCTGGCCACAGTGGCCCTGGGAATGACTCGACAAGCGTGGAACGGTAGCCGAATTGATTTTTATCGGAAGCTACAGAGGGAGACTGAAGCGGCGCGCCACACGGTGGAACCACGGAGAGAGGCAGTTAATCCTTCCTATCCTTCGAGATGATTTTCCAGAAACGTCCGCCATGTTTGTGAAGGCGGTTTCCAATGCTTGACCATGTACTTCGCGACAGTAGCCTCTGACACCTCGATTCCGAGCTTGAGCAATTCGCCGTGCAGCCTCGGTGCTCCCCACAGGACATTGGAAGCACTCATGTTGCGAATCAGCTCCCGAATCTCCCTCGAAATCCCGGGTCGACCAATCCTTCCCCGACGACTCTTCCATTTCCAGTAGAGCCGAAATCCTCTTCGACACCAGGCGATGACCGTATCCGGCTTGACGAGCAGGAGGCAGTTACGCCATTTGGGCTAGAAGCGGGAAAGAAGGACCCACAAAATCCGATCCGATGCCCGGAGCCGAAGCCGTTTCTTATTTGTTCTTTGCAGGACAACGAGCTGTTGGCGGAGAGCCAGGATTTCCACTTGTAATGAGGCTCGCGTCCGGAGTGTGGATGCGAGGGCAGCGAACATCGAAATTAGCAGGTCATACATGGCTCAGGACGATATCAGCACGAAACTGCAAGCGCAACGATTTGAGCAACCACGGAGTATTTGGAAAAGCCCTCGCAGCCGTCGTTGCAGAGCGGAAGGAAAACGGCGAAATCAATCAGCGGAGACTAGCCCAAGCTCTCAGAGTAAGCTAAATGGCAATCTCGCACATTTTGGCTAGAAGTCGGATACTGAGTGAAAAATGGATAGAGGGTCGCTGGGAACAACTCGACATCCAGAAAGACCGAAATATTCCAGCTAAAACTGGATGTAACATCGCCATTGAAAATATGCCATAATTAGCATAGTCTGAGGTGTCGATGAGAGAGCCTGATGAGAAGCCGGCGGTCAAACCGCTCGTGTGGATTGGGGATTCTTTGGAAATGGTCAGGAGTTTCCCCTCGGCAGTCAAAGATGAGATCGGCTTCGCACTCTATCAGGCTCAGACCGGAAACAAACATGTGAATGCGAAACCGTTGAAGGGATTGGGACCAGGCGTACTTGAAATCGTCTCTGATTATCGCAGAGATACATTTCGGGCTGTCTATACGGTGAGGCTGGTAGATAAGGTTTATGTCCTGCATGCCTTTCAGAAGAAATCGAAGAGCGGCATAGCCACGCCCAAGCCGGATATCGAGCTTATAAAACATCGCCTGAAGCGCGCCCTTCAATTGCACCTGGAACAAGGAAATTGACATGCCTAAACGCGATTACACTGAGAGCAGTGGAAACGTCTTCGCCGACCTGGGCACACCTCGTGCTGAAGAAGCCCTTGCAAAGGCTGAGCTCGCGCAGAAGATCATCGAGGCTATCCGCTCCCGGCATCTCACTCAGGTCCAGGCTGCCGGATTACTGGATGTGGACCAACCCAAGATTTCCGCCCTTACTCGTGGACGGCTTTCTGGTTTTTCGATTGACCGGCTACTGCGCTTTTTGATGCTTCTCGGTCACGATGTCAAAATCACGATCAAGTCTCGTTCCCGCTCCCGGGCACGTCTGCTGGTGGCCTAGCAACAGGAAACCAATTCCTCTTCACACAAAGGTCCGCCCCAGCAGCATAGGTGCGCTACCATGAGTACGCTTCCTTTACTTGCCTGCCCGCGTGATCCGGGAACGCCTGGAAGGATTTATCCGTAATGCTGGAGAGCGGCTGGTGCGCGGATGGGACGAGTTAATCCCGCCAAGTCGCTGATGTTCTGTCTGTTAAGGAGGGCGCGGCCGCTTACAGTGCCATCCTCGAATATGAGCTCCCTCTCGAATCTCGGTGCCTAGAAATCCGCCCGGAAACCCCGGTTTTCAACCGAAGTTCCGCATAACCTGATGGAGTGCGCACTCTGGCGGCTACGCCCAAGCTGGCTCGGGGCGAGCGAAGAGTCGGGCCAAGATGCCAAAAAAGGCGCCCAGAAGTCGAGTGTTTGTGGCACAGGCGGCCTGTGGGAAGGGGGTTCCCGCTGGCTCCGCCTGGCGCTTACAGTATCCCGCCACCAAGCTTACGTTCGCGACCACCGCAGCCATCACCACTTGCAGGCAGGTCTTGGTTCTCCCAAAGTATCGACTCTCGCGAATCCCTAATTGCACCAACCGCGCGAGGCGATGCTCCACCACCACTCGTTCCCGTAGACTCTTCCGTCCCGCCTCGGTTTGATTGTGGGCCCGGGCCTGTTGCTGCAAGGCTTCTTCGGCTTGGATGCTGATCGTGCGTGGCCCTTGCCCACGTACACATTGCGCGCGCAAAGGACAGCTCTGACAGGTGGCGGCAGTAAACTGGAAGCGTCCGCCCTGACCTTCTCCGGCCGACCGATAATCGTTCGTCGTCTGCCCCGCGGGGCAGTGCACTTCCATCTTCTCTAAGTCGATCGCAAACTCGGTCTTGGGAAAACAATCGCCGTTGCTTGTGACCGGGACCTTGGCAGTCAGCACACGGTCTTCCTCGGCAAAGGCTCGCCGCGTCGGCCCGCCCCCGTAGGCACAATCGCCCACCGTTTCCTCCACCTTGGCTTCCATCACCCGCTCGGTTTGGTGCACCAACTCCAGCGATTTTTCCTGGTCGCCGGCATTGCCTGCCAGCACCTCGACGCCTCCGATCAACTGACTCTCCATGTCTACGGCCACCGCTGCCTTGTGCCCGTTGAAGAGCTTGCTGGCACTCTTGCGTCCGTGCCGCATCTCCGGGTCCGGCACACTCACCACGCGGTCTTTCTCTGTCCCCTGTTTGATCTGGCAGCCGCCGCCCGGCTTCTCCTCGACATCCTGCGCGATCAATCGCTTAAGCAACGCAGCCGCCGAGCATCCTCCACGATCGCCGTCAACAGCTGCTCACGTTGCTTCTTGTTATCCCAATCAATCGCAGCCTCCCCTTTCAGACTGCTGCCAAAATAGCTACTCAAACCCTGCCGCTCCGCCCACTTCGCGCTCGCCTCCCCTTCCACTTCCGCCAACCGGCACGCCAGTTGCACGATCCCTTCGGCCAGCAGATTGTAAGTGTCCTTCACCGCTCCCTTACCCAAGATCGGCGTCGTGTCCAAGGCCACCCGGATCTTGCGACTCTTCAGGTAGCCCGCCCGCCGGGCCTCGTCGATCGACTTCTTCAGCAGCGCTTCGCCCAGTTCATGAATCACCAGCTTGGCCTCAAACTCCTGCAGCGCGCTCTTCTGCAGCGGCACTTCTTCCATCTCCAACCCCAGAGCTACCTTCCAGCGCAGATCGTACTTGGTGCGGTCGATGGCCTCGACAAAACTGACCCCTTCGTAGGCCCGCAGGAACAGGATGCTGATCGCCAGACTGGGAGGCACGGAAGTCCGCCCATTATTCGCACAGTACAGGGCGGCGAAGTCTTCATCCCGGAACAGGTGTCGCCGGTTCTGCGCCAAATAGCCGTACAGCGTTTCCCGCCCAACAAAATCGAGATAGATGTGGTCGGCGGCAAACAGCTTGTCTTGCGGTGAGCGCGTCCCCATCACGACCGTGTCTCCCGGCTCCGCCGTGCCTGCTTCTTCCCAGACGGCAGGGCCACGCCTTTCAGTTGCTTCCGTTCCGGCAAACGCACCAACAGCAGATGGGTGCGGTCCGCCACCTTCCAGGTCACTGTCTCGCCGGGTTCCAGGTCCAGCGCAGAAGCCAAAGGCAAAGGGATGTTTGCATAGACCTGCACGGTGCCGCCTTGGCGGCGGATCCCTTGCAAGCGGGTCAGGTAATGATCTTCAAGGTTTTTCATATCTATGTAATAGCATAGATATTCGAAAATGTCAAGAACCTCGGAGGGACTTTCCGGATGAGTCTCTAGAGTCCGCGAGGAATGCCAAGCGGCTTCTCCGCGGTGGATGGTCATAACGCAATCACAGAACAATGAGCTGATGTTCGAATTTCCAGGGATCAATTGTTTCATATAGAATCCGCGATAGCGCGGACGAGTGCCGCTGAATGAACTGAAAGCCGGCGAATTCCCTCTCCTGTAACCTGCCCCAGGGTGCGAGGCTGTTGCACAGGCGCGAGACCTGGCGAGCGTTCGCCTCCTGACTTCGTCGCCGCGCGCCGGAGAACCCCATACTTAGTTTTTCAACCTGAAAGACCATCCGTCGGCGGGAGTTTTCGATCCCCGTAGATAGTTTGTCTCCAGGGGGAACCAGACCGGAGAGTTCCGTGAGGCTCCTGTCAATTTTGGTTTTGAGACCGTCGATGTGTGCCTCAACGCCGCGTACGGGCCATCTTTCCATCAGCCTTTCGGTCACCACATCCCTTCCGACGTAAAGCTCTTCGAGCCGGAGACCGGAACGCGAAAGAACCTTGCGGCTCCTTGCATCCAGAAGCGTGGCACTGACTCGCGGCCAGAATAGCTGCGGCTGCAGTCCCAGCTCGGTAAAGATCACCTGGTCACGGGCGAAGCCAAATGCCTCGGCTTCCTCCATCACCGTCGCGGCGGCCGGCAGAATCAGATTCTGCATAATGATGGATGGAAACGGCTGCCCACCCTGATTTTCAGTCGCTGCGCCTCGCCCAATTCTGCCAGATCTCCCTGCCGTTGGTCCATAACCGGCTGCGCCCAAACGGCTCTCTTGCTCAGCCAAAACCGTATAGATCTTGCGTCTGTCGATGAATGTCGGCAGGCGCAAGGTCTGAGGCAGAAAATCAGGCTGCAATGGATCGACCAGGATCATCCCGCACGGCTCGAGCATCTTTGAGATCGATCGTCCCCAAGCTAACGCCAATTCCGTCCCGGGAGCATATGCGGACTCCAGCAGCCTTAGGACGTCGGACTCTGCCACACTGGCTTCGAGAGCCCGTGCTGCTTGCTTGAGCAAATCCGAGACCGCGGTCGAAATCCTGGGTTCTGAAACCGAGAGGCCGTCAAGAGCGAGATGTTGCGGGCCTTCGGGCGAGAGAAGCC
>JBEKYG010000528.1:0-4406 GCA_049511215.1 Acidobacteriota bacterium
CTTCGATGTGACACTCGCCGCAAGCAGGCTCACGGCTGGATCCCGCCCCGCCTCACTCGCGAACAGGGACATCGGGCAGAGAGGGCAACGCATGGGAATGCGGCCGCAGCCCTTTGGTTCAGCGCCATTCTCCCCGGCAGCAGGAGCTGAGGCATTCCAGAATCTTTCGGATTCGCCCCTCGGCTTCATTGGCTTAACCCGGATTCTTGTCCCATGCTGCGTGCAGAGCCGCGAATTCAGGTTAGGGGCATGTACGGTTTGCGGTATAATGCGGCCATTCGTCCAGCGAAGCTGTGCGAGCATGGAATCTATCTATCTGCTGCGGGTGAGGGCCCATTGTGATCGGCGAGACCATATCGCGTTATCGAATTGTCGAAAAGCTGGGGCAGGGCGGGATGGGCGAGGTCTTTCTGGCGGACGACGTGTCGTTGGAACGTAAGGTCGCTCTCAAGTTCCTGCCTGAGTCGATGCAAACGGACCCCGACGCCCGCCTGCGTTTCTTGCGTGAGGCCAAAGCAGCTGCGAAGCTGGACCATCCTCTTATCACCCGCGTTTACGATACCGGAGAAGCCGAGGGCAAGGCCTTCATCGTAATGGAGTACGTGGCAGGCGAAACCCTCAGTGCGAGGCTGGCAAGAGGTCCGCTGCCGTTGGATGAATGCCTGCGGATCGCTTTACAGATGGCGGAGGCTCTGGCGGAGGCTCATGAAAAGGGCATTGTCCACCGCGATCTCAAACCAGCGAACATCATGCTGACCCCGCTGGGCCACGCCAAGATCATGGATTTCGGGCTGGCCAAGCAGGTTGGTGCCGGCGATGATCAGAAAACTCAGCAGTCAACCGTGACCGCTCTGACTCAGTCCGGCGCGATCATGGGAACTCTTGCATATATGTCCCCCGAACAGGCGCGGGGAGAACAGGTCGATGCCAGGAGTGACATTTTTTCCTTTGGGGTCGTGCTATTCGAGGCGCTTTCGGGCCAGCACCCTTTCCGGCGGCCAAGCCAGATCGAGACCCTGACCGCCATCCTGCGCGATGAGCCGGCCCCTCTGCACATGGAGGCCGCCGCTTCGCCTCAGGCACTTCGAAAGCTCCTGAGCAAGGCAACGGAAAAGAGCGCGGCCGAGCGCTATCAGAGCATGAAGGATCTGGCCCTCGATCTCCGCAAGGTGAAGGACGAACTGCTGCCTCATAGGCGGCCGGTCTGGATCGTCTGGGCGCTCTGCGCTGCGGCAGTCCTCGTGGTGGCGCTGCTTGCGTGGAACTGGATCCTGGCACGCAGGCCGGTCTCAACCTCACCCGTCGCAGCGCGGCCGACGCTGTCCGTACTCATCGCCGATTTCGAAAATAACACCGGCGATCCCATCTTCAACGGCGCGCTGGAATCCTCCGTCGCCACGGAACTTGAGCGTGCCCCATTTATTACCTGCTATGACCCGAAGGAAGGACACAGGGTTGGCGCGGAACTGCAGCCCGGTACGAATATTCTCAAGGAATCTCTGGCCGAACTCGTCGCGAAGCGGCAGGAAATCAGTGTGGTACTGGCGGGAGCCATCAGCCGGCAAGGTGCGGGATACCGAATTACCGCACGCGCCGTCGATGCGGCAACCGGCAAGCTCATAGCGACCCGCGAGGCGGATGCGTCGAACAAGGAGGGTGTCATAGGGGTGGTTGGCAAGCTCGCCGCACCGATTCGAAAGGCGCTTGGCGACACTACTCCAGAGGGTGTACAGCTCGCCGCGGAAGAATCCTTTACTGCCGGTTCGCTGGAGGCGGCGCACCAATACGCGCAGGCCCAGGAGTGCTTGTGGGCGGGAAAAGATGACGAAGCCATTCAACATTATTCTCTGGCCATCCAACTCGATCCGGATTTCGGCCGCGCCTATGCGGGACTGGCAGTCATCTATTACGGCAGGTCGCAAGTCTCTGACGCGGAAAGACAATATCAGAAGGCGATGACCAAGATTGGCCGCATGTCCGAGCCCGAGAAGTACCGAACCAGGGGCGGTTACTACCTGAGGAAGGGCAACTATCCCAAGGCGATTGAGGAATTGAGTGCACTTGTGAAGCAGTATCCAGCGGACACGGCGGGGATCAACAATCTTGCCTTTGCCACATTCCTGGCCAGGGACATGGCGCGGGCGGTTCAGGAATGCCGCCGGGCCGTCGACCAGTATCCCAAGATCCCGTTCTACCGGAGCAACCTCGCGCTGTTTTCCATGTACGCAGGCGATTTCGGGATTGCCGTGCGCGAGGCGGACCATGTGCTGGAACAGAATCCAGGCTATGAGCTTGCCTATGTCGCGCGTGCACTGTCGGAGCTGGCCCAGGAGAATGTGGAGCAGTCGAGCCAGGACTACAAGCGCCTCGAGGGCAAGAGTGTGAGCGGCGCCTCCAGAGCCTCCATGGGCCTCGCCGACATCGCTCTCTACCAGGGACGGACGGCAGTCGCGGCAGAGATCCTGGAGAAAGGCATTGAAGGAGATCGTGCGAACAACAATGCTTCCGCGACGGCACGCAAGCTGGCCGCCTTGGCGCAAACTCGTCTCATAGTGGGGAATACCGGGCTCGCAATGGAAGCAGCAGACCAGGCCATCAGCACCGCCAAGGAGATGGGTGTGCAAGTCGAAGCCGCCCGCCTCTACATCGAGGCCGGGCAGGATGCCAAGGCACGCGCTCTTGCTTCCAAGCTCAGCGCGCAACTCGAGCCGGATCCGCAAGCCTATGCGAAATTGATCCAGGGGGAGATTCAGTTAAAGGGCGGTAATACGCAGGAAGCCATCAAGCTGTTTCTCGAAGCCAAACAAATCGCCGACACCTGGATCGGCCGTTTCGATCTGGGACAGGCTTATCTCAAAGCCGGAGCATTCACGGAGGCAGACTCCGAGTTTGAAGCCTGCTTGAAACGCCGTGGCGAAGCCACAGCCGTCTTCCTCGATGACATTCCCAGCTACCGCTACTTCCCGCCGGCGCTCTATTATCTGGGGCAAGCCCAGGAAGGTCTCAAGAGCCCCGCGGCAGCCAAATCCTATCAGGCCTTCCTTGCCATCAAAGAGAAAAGCGTCGCCGACCCTCTGGTCACGGACGCCCGCCACCGGCTCGGATCCAAGTGATTTCCTACCCGGAGTCTCATTCGACTGTCACAACCGGCTAATAGCTTGGATGGTTCATGAAACCACCAGTTCGAAGAATGGCACGCAAAAGCAAAAGATTAGCGCGGAGGATGCTGAGAAATGACCCGCTCCTCCGCGCTCATTGCTAAGGCACGCCGCAGGCTCTCTCCACGACGCTAACGAGAGAAATGAGACCACAGACACACCTGTTTCCTTTACGATTCCTCGTGCTCTTTGAGCCTTTGCGGCATTGTTCCAGAGTTCCAGAACCGGCAATTGTGTTTTCATCTGAGCGGGCCTTGCGCTGGCCTCGAAAGGTTATAACCAAATGCCTGCTGGCCTTCCGGGGACGTGACGGTTACCGTGACTTGGTTGCTGGATTGGCTAAATCCGGCGGGCGAAGTCACGCGTAGAATACCTGTTCCCACGGCAACCGGCTGGAAAGAAGACGTGCGGTAGTTCGGCACGTCTACTCCATTGAATATCACATTCGGACTCGGGACTATGTCACCGATCGTGCTCGGCTGGGCCGTGTTCGGGTCGCTGAGAGTAATGGTGGCCTGCGTGCCGGTGGACCCGGGGATGAGCTGCTGGATCTGCAAAGCGTTAAGGTACATGGGATCCAGCATTGCCGGAACCACCGTGAGCGTCGTCGACGACGACGAGGTGGTCGTGGCGAAATCGCTCCCCTGCAACGCGAAGCCCGACGGGTTGATGGTGATCATTGCTGTCGCCGGATTGTATCCCGCCGCAGTTACCGATAGCGCATAGTTCGCCGCGGTGCAGGGAGTAACAGTACAAATCGGTCCGCCCGTCGCTTGTACGAAGAACTGCGGTGTATATGTCTGCCCTGCGTTCAAGTTGAACGAGATGCTGCTGTTTCCCAGCGTGGTGCCGTCGGACGAGAGCAGCAGTTTAGTCGGATCGGGGCTGGTAATCGTCACTGTGGTGGCGACCGGCGGCGCCACGCCGAGTGAGACATAGTATCCACCAAGTTCCATATGCCTTCCAATCGTGAACCCGTAAGAGCTGCCCATCGACAGATTTGGCGCTGTGATCGTGTAGACTGTCGATTGGTAGTTTGTTGGCAATGTGTAGCCCGCCGGCGCCTCGGTAATAGAGATAGTGGCACTCCCGCTTGCCAGCGGCTGGAAAGTCGTGGTTTTGTAATAATCGCCCGGATTAAACGTGAAGCTCGTGCTGCCCAGCGTCCCCACCGTATTGTCGCTGTTGGTCAGGTTGACCGTGACGGCCGAGAGCCCGGGGCGCAAAGTCGCGCCCGAGCCGTAGGCG
>JBEKYG010000529.1:0-4399 GCA_049511215.1 Acidobacteriota bacterium
CGGACAGGTGCTCGCCCTCTGTGTCTATCGCGGCAGCGAAGGACTCAAGATTTACCGGCTCATGCATGCTGAGGATTTCACCCAGGATTTCGACGAGGTGGCTGCCGCGCAGTTCTGTCTGATGGGCGAGTTCGAAGATCGTTCCGCTCTGAAAAAGCAGGATCTCGCAATCATCAAGGCCCTGGGATTGAAGTGCCGCGGGCGCCAGGCATACCCCGTTTTTCGCAGTTACCTCCCCGGCTATTGTCCGTGGTTCCTGACTGACGAGGAGGCCAGGTATCTGGCCCTGGCGTTCGACGCTGCAATTCAGTTCATCGGACTCTTTCGAGCTCAGCCCGACATCCTCCGCGGTCATGGCGCCGGCAGCTATCTTGTTTACCAGCTCCCGAGTGGAGTCGAATTGCCCCAATCGTGGACCACCTCCTGGCGGGCGCCTGATCCGCTGCCGCGATCGCCAATCCTGCACGAGCCCGTACCGGAGAAGCTCATCCGCGAGATATTGTCGAAAAAACTGATCCGAACGGCAGCCTGGGAGGTAGGTTCCTTCATCATGCCCAACGCCAGGATAACCGAAGGAGATCGGCCTTACTCCGCGAGGATCCTACTGGCGGTCCACAGTCAGTTGGGAATCGCCCTGGCCAGCCACACGATTCCGGCGTTTGAAGACGGCTGCGCCGCGCTCCGCGACCTTATCCTCTCGGCTATCAGGGATCACCAGGTTCTGCCGCAGGAGATCCGGGTATGCGACGCGACGCTCGCGGAGGTTCTCAAGCCGATTTCAGCGCTGTTAGGCATCACTACCAGCCTGCACAGGAAGTTGCCGGCCCTATTGGCGGTGAAGCAATCCATGGCTGCGTATCGCGGCATTGGAACTGACGACGGCAACCAATAAGTGAAATTTTATTTGGCTGGTTTGCAGCGCTCAGCGGCCCGCGCCTTTTGCAGGTCCTCTGGAGCGCGTTGTTAGACCTCGCTCTTTCACGCGACGAAGCGCTTCATTGATGCGCGTTTGGTATCCCCGCCCTTGGGCTCGAAAGAAAGCAATGACGTCCGCATCAAGACGTATCGTAGTCAAGACCTTCGTCGGTGCTTGCTGCGGTCCTCGGCCGTGACGCACCATCGGCGGACCCAACATCTCCTCGGACCATGGAGGATTGTTCGGATCAACGGCCTTTGCGGAAATGGTCTTCGGCGATTTCAAAGTAATAACGCGCTTCATATTTCTCTGGCTTGCATAATGAGATGACGTGCATGTCGTCATCGCGGTCCGTGTGGACGAGGACGACGACCTCGCCATTCAGAATGCCGAACGTCACCATCCGTTTCTCGCCGTAGTGTGCCCGGATGTCCTAACGCGTGACGGTGAAGTTGTCCCAAATAGCGTCAGCCCCCTCGAAGTCCAAGCCGTGAAGCTCGATGTTGCGTCGCCGCTTGAATTCGTCCCAGGTGAGCATGAGCATGTTGTAATAACAATAAGTTCTGAGGGCAAGCCCTTTGTTGCTACACCGGAGTAACTGCGGACCCGCGAGGTCTAACGCGAAGCATAGGGAACCTGCAAAATATTCAGCCGGGTGGGCGCTGGCGGTGTATCCCGGCCAGAGTTTTGTTTCCCCGCAAATCTCAGTATCAGGCAGCAGTTTAACATGTAGAATATCTACGGCATATCCAGATATGCAGCGAATCCGGCCTTGCCAATCGAATGAGACTGGCCAGGCTCCCCACCTGTAAACGTAACGCTGACGTAACCGGGCAAACGAAGAATTGGGAGCCTCGCCCCCCGAAATCCTATTCATGGAAGTAAGCCGGGTTCACTCGATAGAGCTGCAGCAAATTATGTATCGCATCACGGCAGCTTGCCGGCAGGGTTGGATTCATCATCAACTGGTGCCATAAGCCTTCAAAGCTCTTCCCGGGGGATCTTTGTCCTTCGCCCGATGTGGATATGGCGAATCAGGTCATTGCAAAGCCAGAAGCGACCGTTTGGGAGTGGACATAGGAGAGCGTCCCCGGTTTCCCACCGCGCATAACGCTGCCGAAAAGAAAATTACCGGGAATCCGTTTCGCTATTTGTTTCCCTGGTTGAGGTTTAGTGTATTTTCCAACGCTTCCAGGTCACGTCGATACGTAGCTCTCCCTTTATTAATGGCCAATCCCCTTTTTAGCTCATTCCAAGCTGCTGAGCTGTCACCCATTCGCTGGTATGCCCGAGCTAATTCTAGATGCATTTTCTGACGAATGACTCGCGCCAGATTTGGCTTACCTATTTCGTGTGCCATCTTTTCGGCATGACGATATAGCCTTTCACCTTCCTGAAGTTCTCCCTTGGTCAGGCAAAGAAGGCCGGTAGTGGCCCTTAAATATGGATTGTCTTTCTCCTTTTGAGGTATGGAGTTGAGAAGTATTTCAGCGTGCGCCGGATCGTTCAAGAGTAGATACACGTAGGCTAAATTGTTGGCGAGGACAGGGTTCCCAGGATGCTTGCGCCAGCCCTCCTCCAATACACCGAGAGCTTTCCTCGGATTAGCCTCTTCCTCTGCGAGTAAACATCCCAAACCCGAGTAAGCTTGAAAAGCAGCATCGTCCCGATGAACCAGATCTTGAAGCGTTTCGATAGCATCTGCGTGGCGGGATTCCTTCATCAGTGCGATGGCAGACAAAAGCTTGGTTTGTGGATTGTCGGGGAATCTCTCTTCACATAAGTCGAGGTACTTGCGTGCATGCGAGATATTGCCAATGTTGAGAAACAACCCAGCGAGGTTATGCAGAGGAATCAAATCACCCGCGGTATGGAAATCTGCAAACTTAATCGATTCCATGTACCATGACTGAGCACGGCCTACATTCCCCAGGTGAATCTCACACACACCAAGGTTATTTGTCATTCGACATAGAATGTCTCTTGCCTGTGGACTCTGCTGTCTTACAAGGTTAAGAGCCTGGAAGAGTTGCGCTTGTGCCTTTCTATAGTCGTGTTGCTCTATGAGACTATGGGCGAAAATCTCACGAGCTTTGTAATCATCAGGTCGGTATCCAACATGTTCAGAGAGCAGTTGTGAAACACTATTCGTGTCACCTCTGTTGAGAAGCGCGAGGGCAAGGCCATGAATCGCGTTCAACATTTTGGGCGACAGCGCCAAAGCTGCCCTGAAACAACGTGCAGCTCTACGGAAGTCTCCCAAGGTGACGTAAGTGGCACCGAGCGTGACGTGCAATGCTGGTGATCTGACTTGTGAGCGTGCGGCAGCCTTCAGATGGTGCAGTGCTTGATTTGTCTTCCCGAGTCCGAGTAGCGCAATCGCCATCTGATATCGCGGCAGGGCCTCATCCCTACTGCTGAGGGCACGATCCAACAATTCAACTGCTTGATTGAAGTCGCGGCGTCGCATCGCTACATAAGCGATTCCAAGGATAGGAGATATGTCGTCGGGTCGCTGATCCCTAGCCTGTTCATAGAATGCAATTGCCTCGTCGAAAAGTCCCAGCTTGGCTTTTATCCTGGCGAGGTTGACGACTGCGACATACTGTTTGGGGTTTATAATGAGCGCAAGCACGAACTGATCTGCTGCCTCATTGAGTCTGCCTCCGTTCAGAAGAGCAAGGCCGAGGTTAGTGTGCGCTCGCGGACTAGACGGACGTTTCTCTAAGTCCCTGCGAGAGGCCGAGAGGATATTCTCAGTGATCGCATGTGCGTTCGTCGATGAAGACAGAGGAAAGCCTGTCTCAATCCAGTCAATGTTCCAGTGATGACTGGACTTAATAAGAGAAACAGGAGCAAACTCAACGAATGGATTATCTAGCGGTGGGTCTACGCGAAGTTCCTGGTTCGCCGCTAGTTCCTGCGCGTCACGTGTTTGCAGTGCTGAATTATCAATCACGAGTGAGCTCCGATCCTTTTTAGGCTTGTGGCTTGCCGCCTCCTGCGTCTCTCTTCGAGCCAGTGTGCGTATTTGCGTTCATTCCGCAGGACGAGTAGACAAATATCAATGCGACGGAATATCCTATTGAAATCGATTAGTCGAACCCGGTAGTCGATGGTAGAGAGAGACCGGTACAGGAGGTCCAGATGATCCCGTATGCAGGGTGGGACAATCGCAGTATAGGTATCTAGTCTCGGCAGGGGATGGCTATCGGCTATGCTTGTGACAGTCTGATCGAAGATCCTATGTCGCTGACCAGCCTTGATCGCCCCCATAACTTGCATCAAATCCAAGATGAACTGCTCGCTGAATATTTCCGTGCCTAAGACGCATCCGGAGAAGAGTTCAAACAATATTGCTCCTAGCCTGAGTTTCCGAGTTAATCGTAATAAAAAGCTCTTATCTTCTCTTTTCCCACGCCGACAGAACGCGAAGTAGATCTGCGAAATCGCCAAGATTGAAGCACATTCCGCCTAAATCAT
>JBEKYG010000530.1:0-4396 GCA_049511215.1 Acidobacteriota bacterium
AAAGGCGCGACATCGAAATAATTCACACCGCGCTCAACGGACAGTGCGACCAGGCGATTCGCCTCCTCCTGGTTCATGCCGACGAGCACCAGGCCGCCAAATCCCACGATCGACAAACGCACACCGGGCCTGAAGTCTCGCCAGGGTATGGAGCCAGCGCTTGAATATTGGCCGCTTTCGCAGTTTTCAAGAACTGGCCCCATCTTGGATGGACAGACTCCTTGCCGCGGAACCTTAGCCGGCGTTACGATCGTTTCGGGGTATGGGGGACTCGGCGGGGAGCAGCGTCGAGGCGGGGGGACTCCACGTCCCCGAGCGCCTCCCGTTAGAGCTTCACCACATCTTGGGCTTGCAGACCCTTGGGGCCTTTCGCAACGGTGAATTCCACGGTATCGCCTTCGCTGAGTGACTTGAAACCAGTAGCCTGAATTGCGGAGTGGTGGACGAAGACGTCATCTCCGGAAGCGCGCTTGATAAACCCGTAACCTTTTTCGTTGTTGAACCACTTCACTGTGCCTTGTTCTTTCATTTTTCCTCTTATTATAAAGCTATTCCTGCGCCGGCAGGGTGTTATCGGATCACCTTAGTTTACAGTTTGGCGCTTGTTCGCGGGATCCTGACTTAAAACGCCATGCCCTGTTCAAGAGTCTGCGGCTGGCGTTGACGACGCGGGGCAAACACCTGATCGGGTTCGAGCGACTATACATAGATAAGGGTAAAGATTCAATAATTTTCATGATCTCGTGCTGCGATTGCGGCATTGAACCTCAGCGCGACGAGAATAAAACCGACTGCGCATGCGCTGTCGATCCCTACGCCGATGCCGACTCACCGGCAATGGCTGCGGCAATTCCCTTTTGACATTTAAATCGAGATCGCCATCGCCCCTGCGTTCGGTTTTTCCCTGCTCATCTCCCCTGGCTGCCGGCCAATGCCAGAAAGACAACCGATGCCGGATCAGCTTCCCAAATATCTGAACCTTGGAGCAAACCGAGAGAAACCTGCCGCCGGCGGCCCTGGGCGCCGGTGACGTCCCTCCCGGGAACTTAGAGCACACGCAGTAGTGCATCACTTGAGAGGTTGATTCAAGTGCGGCGGCCGATCCTGAGGAGGGGCAGAAAAATTCATTAAGTGATTGATTCATAGACACTTATCCATCAAAACCTGTGTCAATAAATCTTACAGTGATGAGAAAGTTATAACAGGCCACAAAACGCTTATTTGTACGTGTTTGAAGACGATAAGACAGTCGAGCCCGGATTCAATGTAAAATCTCTTTACGATTGCTGACCCATCGGGGACCTGAGCATGCGATTGCCAAGCCGTCGTCTGATTTGTTTAAACAATTACAGATATTATAGTTACAACTCTTATGGAACAAACTTACCGGCTGTGGCGTGGATATTGCCTGAGCTTAGGGCGTCTGCCAATATCTGAAATGAGGTGCAATATGAAGTTTCGTGTCTTAGTAATGCTCGCATTAATTTCGCTTTTCGTGTTGATCAGTTTGCCCGCGGCGATGGCAACCTCAATACCCGCTAAAGGCGATACGATGGTTCTTGACTCGTACAATCCTAGTGATATGGCTGGGATAATGACCTTCAAGGTCTACCCAGGTGGCGGCACAACCTATTATTATTTCAGTACTTTTTGCATCCAGGATAACGTCTACATTACCCCGGGAGCGCAGGATTACGTGGCCCAGGTATCGAGTATGGTCGGGTACCATGACACAATGGGTCCCCTCGATTACAAAGTGGACTATCTCTTTAGTCAATTTGCGTCCGAAGTATACGCCTCATTATTTAAAGATGGCACCCTAGGCATAAGTGGCCAGGAGTACCAGGCGGATTTCCAGAATTTGCTCTGGAACTTGCAAGGAAACGGTTCAAGTAGTTATCAACCATACAACCCCTATTGGTACAATTCTTTGATAACCGTCACAGACAATCTCGCGCCTAACCAGCATTACGGAACCATGGTGCTTAACCTAACTCTTGGCGAGAACAGCACGGGTATAGATGTGCAAAACATGCTCGTGGATCCTCCCTCCGTCCCCGAGCCCGCCAGCCTGGTGCTGTTGGGTTCTGGGTTGATTGCCCTGGCATTGGCAATTCGAAGAAGGAAATAGCCACACCAGTTTTCTGAGCAGCTACAAGGCCGTCCCAGGGACGGCCTTTTTTATTGGTCGCGCTTCTCCGGCAAACGAAACGTGATTTCCAGGGTATAATCAGCTTCGGAACCGGCGATGAAGGTACCCGCCCTTGCTAACAAGCGGTTAATTGTAGCTTTGATCTGCTACGCGATTCTGGCGCTGATCGGAGCCCTGGCTCTGGACGGCATCCTGCGGGGAGCTGTTCTCTGCTTCTTTGCCATTCTGGCGGTCAAAACCATCAGCCACGCCCAAAAGGATGAAGAAATGCTGTAGCCGCCACCGCGAGGGCATCGGTAATTCAGGGTTCGGCGGATCAGGGAATCACTATCGGACCCGTTTTGGTGTGGCCTCGCCGGGGAGGCGTGCCGGCCAGCATCATGGTTGCGAACGCGCGACACACGGCCGCCAGTCCATTCATGATGTGAACGGAGATCAACCCTAGAACCAGGCCGACCGCCACGCAGAGCAACGCTTCTTCCGCCCTGGTAATGCGCCAGCGGAGAATTGTGAGGGGCACATGGCGGTACATCAAAGGAGCCAGAAGGAGGGCTGCCGTAGCAGACGTCAGAGAAATGGCGATGACGAATGAGGTGATCGCCAGCGGAAATTTGACTATCAGATATATCAGGCTCTTCCAGGTATAGGAATCGGTCACATACTTCTTGAGGGCCATCAGCGGGTGCCGCCAGGGCTCCGGCATGGAATTCGGTGGAGGTATGTGCGCGCCCAGCAACCAGATCCCGAGCTGGCGCTCCCAGGCGGCCAAGCCTCGCGTCGCAATCAGCATCGCCAGCAGGATGATAAGCCCAATGCCCAAAATCGACAGGCCTATGCCGAGAGAGAATCCAACCGTTAAGAAAATGAAGTAAAAGATCCCCAAAGGGAAGGAAAGCAGAAGATAGGTGATGTTCAGATAGGACTGTTTGCTTGCGAATACACCAAAGAAGCCTCCATCGTCGAGGTCCACTTCCTGCACAGTGCCGCCCATCGATTGATTCTCACTCATTCATGACCCTCCTGTTCCCTCGCGCCTAAGGGAGTAGCATAGATCCCCCTCAACTGCAATACGCGGAATTGTGGCGAAGAGTACAAAAAAACGGAGAACCCGCTTGGATCACCTACCCCTTTGCCACTCTGTCCCTTTTTCTCCGCGCCTTTTGGTTGCGGCTATGCCCCGCCGTGTCATTCGCGGTTGATTTTTTTTCTATGATTTCTCCTGGCTCCAAGCTGACAATGCATGGGTCTTCTGCAAATCCGGGAAACGCAATGCCAAGGTTCAGGCTTCATATCGAGTATCAGGGAACGCGCTACAGTGGCTGGCAGATCCAGAAGAACGCGCGCACGGTGCAGGGCGAGATCCAGGCGGCGGTGGCCAGGGCCACAGGGATTACGGAATTCGAGCTCTACGGCGCGGGGCGGACCGACGCGGGAGTGCACGCCTTATGTCAGGTGGCTCACCTGGATCTGAACACCTCGCTTGACCCGGAGGTCCTGCGACTCCGGCTCAACGATGAATTCCCATCCGATATTCACGTTCTGGCTCTAGAACCCACCCATCCACGATTCCATGCGCGCCACCATGCCGTCGCACGCAGCTATCTCTATCAGATCTCCCGCCGGCGGACTGCCTTTGGCAAGAAAATGCTCTGGTGGGTGAAGGAGGATCTTGACCTGGAGCGCATGCGCCGGACGGCCTCACTCTTTGTCGGCATGAAGAATTGCCAGTCGTTCTCCGCGGACGATCCGGAGGAAAAATCCACCAAGGTGCTGATCGACCGGGTGCAATTGCGCGAATGCGGCGATTTGATCCTGATACGGGTCGAAGGGTCGCACTTCCTCTGGAAGATGGTGCGGCGAATTGTCGGCGTGATTGCCGAAGCCGGCAAGGGGAAGCTCTCGCCGGAAACGATCGATCGTTTTTTCCGGGTGAAGTCGGACGAGCCTGCAAGGCTCGCCGCGCCCGCATCCGGGCTCTTCCTGGAGCGAGTCTACTACGAGGGGGAAGCCAAGCTGGAAACCCTCGAACCGGTAATTAACATCTCCTCCTCAGGACCCAGAAAATGGCTCCAGCCAAAAATCTTAACGCAGAGGCCGCGGAGATCGGACCCAAAAACGAGATAGGACAAGTGTATTCTCTGCGGCCTCTGCATCAGCCTCTGCGGCCTCTGCGTTAAGGTTTTGACTTTCGTGGCCTGAAAGCAAGAATTTGACAACCAGCAGTACGAAATACCCGAAACTTCT
>JBEKYG010000531.1:0-4392 GCA_049511215.1 Acidobacteriota bacterium
GCGGGCGATGTCGACTGCGCAATCACGATCGTCCAGAACGACCAGCCCTCCCGAACCCATGATGGAGCCCGTGGACGCCAGTTCCTCGTAATCGATGCGCGTGTCGGCCAGGCGCGCAGGAATGCACCCTCCCGAGGGACCGCCCGCCAGGACCGCTTTGAACTTCCTGCCACCCTTGATGCCGCCGCCGATCTCCTCGACAATCTCGCGGATGGTGATTCCCATGGGCACTTCGATGAGACCGCCGCGGTTCACCTTGCCGACGAGTGAAAAGACCTTGGTCCCCTTCGATTTTTCCGTCCCCAATGCGGCAAAGGCTTCAGGTCCCCGGCGGAATATCCAGGGCAGGCATGCCAATGTTTCGACGTTGTTGATGAGCGTTGGTTTTCCCCAGAGTCCTGACTGCGCCGGATATGGTGGCCGCAGGCGCGGCATTCCTCGTTTACCCTCGATCGACTGTATAAGCGCTGTTTCCTCCCCGCAAACGAAGGCGCCTGCGCCCTCCCGAACCTTTAGCTGGAAGCTGAACGGGCTGCCGAGGATACGCTCGCCCAAAAATCCCTGCTCCTCCACCTTCGCAATTGCCGCGCGGATGTGGCGCACGGCGATCGGGTATTCGCGGCGAACACAGACATAGCCCTCGCAGGCCCCTATGGCATAGGCCGCGATAACTAACCCCTCGATTACCCGGTAAGGGTCGGCTTCCAGAACCGCCCTGTCCATGAAAGCGCCCGGATCGCCCTCGTCGCCGTTACAGATCACGTACTTCACGGAACCGGGAGCGCGGCGGGTGATGTCCCACTTAACCGCGGTGGGAAATCCCGCTCCGCCTCGGCCTCTGAGACCGGCAGCGCGCACCTTCTCGATCACGTCCTCCGGCGACAGACGCGCCAGGCATTCCTCGAGCGCGTGCATGCCTTCCCGTTTGCGGTAGTCATCCAAGGACAGGGGGTCGATCTGACCGCAGTTTTCCAGAACGATGCGGACCTGCTTTTTCATATAGGGTGTGGCGTCAACCCGCCGCTCCGCCACTGGATCCCAGGCACTATCGTCGACCAGGCGCGCATGCACGTCGTGGATTTCCTCGCGGACTTTGCGGATGAGGCCGCGCGGCTTGACGTGTTTTCGAACAACCTTCCGAACATCCTTGGGCGCAACGTTCCCGTAAAGCGCGCGCCTGCCATTTTCAATCACCTCGATCAGTGGTTCGTGATGACAGAAACCGCTGCAACCGACCGGCTTGACGGCGACTCCGCCTCCCATGGATGCAACCACATTTTCGAGGGCCTCGCGCACTTCCTGGGCGCCGCTGGCAATGCCGCAGGAACCGAGGCCGATCCGCATCTCAACCGGATGGCCTGCTGCCTCGGCCCACCCTGCATCGAGGCGTGTTTCCGGCAGCCTCCTCTTCCCGTTGCTATTTTTCTTTTCGGAGCCTTCTGCCAGGAGAAAATCGCGGAGCACTTTCCCGGCGGAAAGAGCGCTCAACTTTCCGTAGATCTTTTCATCGATCGTAATCACCGGCGCGAGACTGCAGGATCCAATACACACGACACGCTCGATCGTGAAGTGCCTTGATGGATCGGTGTCGGACTCGTCAGCGAGGCCCAAACAGCGCCGGAGCTCGTTTCGCACTTCAACCGCGCCGGAGACGTGGCAAGCCGTCCCTTCGCAGATCTTGATGATGTGCTCTCCCACGGGAACCTGCCGAAATTGGCTATAGAAGGAGGCGACCCCTGCAATCTGCGCCGGGGTGATTTCGCTGGCCTCGCAGACGCGGCGCAAGGCGGCGTCGGGAAGGTAACGATATTGAGCCTGGATGGCCTGGAGAATGGGAATAGCAGCCTCGGGCCGCCGGCCTTCGGTCCGGAGAATTTCCTCCACCGGGCCAAGGTCGATGGCCGCGGACTCGGCACGTGGAACTGGAGGGATCAGCGAGGAAATTGCAGATTCAGGTTTTGTCTTTTCGCCGGCAACTCTGGATTTCGCCGGCGAGACGGCCTTCCCTGCATGCTCGGAGCCTTTTTCCAGAAGTTTCCGCAATCCCAGGGGAACTCGCACCCACTCCCCGACCTCCGGCCGAAACCACTTGTACCATGCCAGGAGGATGCCTATGGAAATCAGGAGAAGAAGACTGCCGCGATTGTAGGCGTTGCGCCTTTGAGTTAATGCCTCATGCTGGCGATCCAGTTCAGGCTGAAGAATTTTCTGGACTTCGACTTCGAGGGTTGCTTTTTTCTTCAGCGCATCAACCGTAGCTTTATCGATCGGGGTTACGTAGCAGGCGTGAAGATACACCGAGAGCAGCCAGACAGCCGTAACTATGGCGATGAAGGCAGCAATGATGCCAACCCACGAGCGTGCGACCGATTGCCAACGGCCCGCCTTCATAACTGCCCCACCTGTTGAATCAAAAATGACGGATGAGGGCACGAGTCGAAGTTTTCGGCGTTCGTCATTGGAATTTCGTCAGGGTAAACCTCCGGCTCTGCCTGAGGACTCGCGAAGTTTGACAATTCCGGGAGTAACCGGGCGAAGTGTTTTTGATGAATCATCCGAGGTGAATCGGGAAATCCAGCCGCGCAGGGGATGCGAGAGCACTTGAACGGGCCGGCAACTGGGAATTGAGGGGAATCCAGCCCCGCAGGGGCGGCGCAGCACAGCCCAGGGAGCAAGCCCTGGGTATAGGTACGGGATTTGGAGGTAGCCCTGAAGGGGCGACGCAGCCTGTGCCGCCCCTTCAGGGCTTGACGGCCGCTGCTGCCTAACCCAGGGCTTGCGCCCTGGGCTCTGCTGCGCCGCCCTTTCAGGGCTGTGGGAGCATGGGAACGGAGGCAGTTCAATGAAGGTCGGACAGACCTGCGGTGATGCCGCTTTGAGCGGCTCCCAATGACCGCTTTGAGCGGTTCACAAAACGTGCCTCCGGTCTTGCCGCGGGGTTCTAACTCAGTAATCATGGCTTCACCTGGACCAGTACCTGCTCGCGCGGACAGGATTCATAGCAGCGCGCACAAGCCAGGCAAGAGCCGCGGTCGGCCCGGTTGTTGTGGATGGCGCCGAATGGGCAAGCCTCGGCGCATAAGCCGCATTCCAGTTCCTTATCCGGCGTGATTTGCACGTTCTTCCACGCGACTCGGGACAGGATTGCAAGAAGTCCGCCGTAGGGACAGAGCCATCGGCAGTAGGGCCGCCCGAAAAACATCCCGGCTACGATAAAAACGGCCCCGATGACGAGCATATGAAAGGCCCCGGAGATGCGGAAGATGCTTATGAAGGGATCCCACTCACAGATGAGGAATCGCCGCCCCACCTGGATCTGCCACGTGCCGATCGTCATGTGCAAACCCCAACCTGCAAACAACACGGCCAGGCCGAGATAAACATACGGCAACCAGCTCAACGCCTTGTCGAGCCTCTCCGGCACCTTCAGCGGGCGCACAAGGACAAGGTCCTGGACCGCCCCGAGTGGGCAGACACCGCCACAGAAAACGCGCCCGAACAGAAGCGCCGCTATCAGAGGAAGGAAGAAAAACGCGATCACCCCAAAGGAAATCATGTACCGAGAATCGACCAGGGTGAGGGTCACGTTCTGAATGGCGCCGATCGGGCAGATACAGCCTTTCCGATAGAAGCCAAAGTAGGCGAGCGCGCCGATGCCCAGGATCATGGCCCCGTTGCGGCTCCGGAGCTTCAAAATAAGCCACGCTCCAAGCCCCAGACCGACAGCCAGCATGGCGACATCCAGATTTCGGACCCACGCGGCACGGGGCTCCGGATGCGTTGGGGTCGGAAAGCTGTAGCTCCCCCCGAAATCCGGCGGAGCTTTCTGATACTGCGCAAAGAGGACACTCGAGGCCAGGGCTGCAAACACCAAGAGCGGAAGCCAGAATTGTACCGGCCTGATGAAATGGATCCGAGTGCTGGGAATCCTTTCCTTCAACGGCGCTCTCCTGAGAAAAAAGGGGACGAGCGCCCGATCGGGGCCAGGAATGAGGAATTGCGAATTACGAATGGCGAATATAAACAGCCGTTTTGGCGGCCGTCATTCGTAATTCGGGATTCGTTATTCTTTGAGGTGAGCCTTGAGATCATGGCGACTTTGTGGGAGGCATGCCGGGCGTCGGCACGCGCGCGATCGCAAGATCCGGGCAGGCGATCATTATAGCGCATTCATTGCACTCAAGGCATTGGCTGTAGCGGATTTCCAGGCGAAGGGAACCATTTCCCGCCGGAGGCTTGCAGGCCTTCACGCACTTCCCGCAGCCGTCGCACCGGGTTTCATCGATGATGTATTCGTAATAATTGTTGTTGGGGTCATCCTCATCAACCTTGCCGACCACGCTCCGCTTGAGGGCGTCCTGGGGACAGACCTTTCCCGCGGGGATGCCTTTC
>JBEKYG010000532.1:0-4385 GCA_049511215.1 Acidobacteriota bacterium
CTGTCCCAATCCGGGGTCGGAATCGGTATCGGAATCGCTATCGATTCGGTTTCCCTACGATTCCGATGCCGATTCCGACCCCGACCCGGAGAAAAAAGCGGACATATTTCGGTGCGCACCCACGTCCGAAAAAAGGTGCAAATTCCTTGGAATTTCGGCAGTATGTCGGGAGGTCTGAACTTTGCCTGGATTCTCTTGCCCTTGATGCGAGTCTCGGAACGGAGTTCCTTGTCCTCCTTGACAATGGATGGGGTACCGTCAGCCGTCGTGCGAGGGAAGAAGAACTTGGCGCCCAGACCGTCCTTGCCCGGCGGTAAGTAATGATCAAGAACAATGTGTTTTCCAGTCCTGGTCGACAAAAATGTTACGGGTAAGAGGTCAGATTGCTGGATGCCATCGAGGGGATTTGAGATAGTCACGCCCGACCAACTGACGGCAGGTGGTACATTTAAAAATGATGGCGCAAACGTGATGGAAACTACAATGTGTTCCGGATCCCCTTTGATCCTCATATCGTTTGGGTTGGATTTGGCAAGCCGGTCCAGCGCCCCCCAACCATCCTTACTCGCGTCTTCGGCGAGGCTCTTAAGGTCAATCCCCAATCCGTGGTCCATCCCCCCTCCGAGTGTCCCCTGGAAGATGACTTGGCGCAGGTAGGCATCTCTGATTGGCTTAGCGGTCACCAAGCGGAGCACTGGAAAAAACGGAACGACATAGTTGCTGTCGGGCGAGGATGGCAAGCTCTCGCTCACCACCGGTGCGCGAGAGCTCACCGCCGACGCGGTGAAGCTTGTTGACGAAACACAAATCCAAGGTGATTTGTTGAGAATCGCCATGACATCCTGCCAATTCCATGAGTCGAATGGCCTATCCCTCCAGTCATTTGCCATCAACGCCGCGGACAGCAAGAACGCAGTCAGCAATGGGATGCCCCGCTTTGAGAACATCTTCGCTGGCTTCGCGACTACAATCGCACCTAGTCTCTTCATGAAATCCGCCCTTCGTTGGATTGAATCACTGAGTTTTCGACGGAATTCCGATATCCAAAAGCACAATTAGCCTGTCGTATTGAAGAGATGCCAATAGTATCCCAAAGGATCAGAACATTTTTGTGAATAATCTCTCTATGCTGTTGTCTTTGCTGGCTACGCGCGTTAAAGGGATCGCGCAACGCGGCTTCGGACCCGAACCCAAAGCGGCATTCTTCCGCCTTCTTTGTTTATGACATCTTTGCTTTTATGCTGTTCGGACAGTTGATAATCGCGCGCATGATATCATGATTGCGATGGCAAACGGACTTCATGGTGGATGGAGACAGGCAGGCGCTAAAATAAGTTCCGAGAGCCTGACAAGACGAGTATTGCTGGCCGTGGCGGTCGCCGTGCTGGTCCGCCTTGTGGGCCCTCTCGTGTGGCAGACTCCGAGCGAGAAGAGGCGAGACGAGGAGAATCGCAAGCGCCAGGAAGAGTTCGTTGGGGATTTGGAACAGTTGCGGCGTGTGGAACGCGCCGCCAACGCACAGGGAACCGCGGCCGGTCAGGTTGCCATGGGATTGAAGTTCGCTGGATCGGGCGATTTCGCGCGTGCCGCGTTGTTGTTCGAGAGGGCCGCGGAGGCTGGGGAACCGTTCTCCGCATCAGCCCTGGCGAACATCTATGCCTCCCAGCACCTCCCGGATCCAGATCATGTGCAGGCCTACAAGTTGTACTGCATTGCCTGTGATGACGCCGTGCAATTTCACACGGATCCGGGCTCGGATGACTGCCGGCGCCGCGATCAGATGGCAGGAAAGTTGAGCGCGGCTGATCTGGCGCGGTCGAGAGCCCTCCTGGCCGACTGGAAGGCGCTGTATCGAAAGTAACTTGGCGCGGACCTCGATCGGAAACGCGGCTCTTCCTATCCGCCGCCGAGCGCTGTTTTCGAAGCAGTTTCCCTCAGCCCAGGAGTTCGAAGATCGAGTGCAGGTTGCGCCGGCGCGCCACCAGGGACCAGGTTCGTGCAAACCTCTCCTCGATTTCCCCGCGGCGATCTCTCAAGAATGAAAAACTCAGCGCGGAAAACCGCTCCATGTGGAGCAGATAATCGCTGGAAAACAAGTCGGCATTTTCAGCCACTGCGCGCAACATCAGCATAATGCTGTTGCGGCGGATCAGATCTTTCAATTCCTGGCCGTGGGGATCGGAGAAGCAGTCCGTACCCTCCAGCATGCGATGCATGAAGTGCCAGAGCCGGCTCGTAAGACTGTCGAGGCGTTCACTCGAGGCCGCGCTTGTGAAAAGGGTCCAGTGTCCTGCCCTGCGATCATCGGTCAAGTCCTGAAGATCGTCGAGCAGCTGTAGCATGACACCGAAACCGAAAAAAAACCCGGCTTGCTCTCGCCTCAGTTGGCCGCCAACGAGCCAACCGTCGGCAAGGACCGAGGATCCACCCTTCTCGATGCTCGTCCGCAGCAGTGTCGCCGTCTCCGGAGCACATAAACCGCACTGCTGGTCCAGGCTCATGATTTGCCCTGCATGAATCGCCAGCAGGCTCGAATAAATCGCAGGATGGGCATCGCGCGGGTACTCCTCCTCAATCATGGAAATCAGCCGGAAAACCGCGGCCTCATGCGCATCAGAAGGTTCGAGTCGGCGGCCGCACAGACGAAGCCCCAGACGGTGACAAGCTGTTTCCTTGTCTTCGCGAGACAGGCTCGGCTGGTCAAGATAGTTGTCCGTGTAAGGATAGAGCATGCTGTAAGCAAAGACCGACTTTGACAAAGACGGCTGCCGGCCCAGAAACATCTGCAGGCAGTTCATAACCCAGACATTGCGCATCGCCTGTGCAAGCGCGGAAGTTCCGATTCCCGAGTCGAAAGCGCGCGCCTGGTGTGCAAATGCTCGTGTGGCTTCCAAATAGTCCGGAGAGAAAATGATGTCGAAGTGCCTCTCGGGAAATCGGAAGGATTTCGTCCCCATTTGGCGCAAAGACAAAAAGATGCGATCCCGCCACGGCTTCTGCGCCCTTTCTGTCACCGGGTAGTTGCGCAGCTTTTTCTCCATAGAGTTGATCAGAAGATCCGCTTGGCGTTCGTTGCCGCGCTGTGCCTCCACTGTGAATGTTATCGCCGATTCAGGTACATCAATGACAGCACTCTGCCAGAGCGCATCGTAACCCTCTAGGAAACGCCGCAGGTCATTTTCAAAGCTTGCATCTCTTGGGGGAGATGGAAGAGCTGCGTGCACTGACACCTCGCTTTTCTGCAAACGATCCTATTATACGAGTTTGAACTTAAGGCTCGCGCAAAAATAACTTGGCATTTTGCTGCTGTCTCCCATGCTTGCGGATCTTACGAAAGGGTGACATAGAAAATTGCAAGCCTGGGAGCCAGCAGCCCTGCGGGGCGCGGCGGCGGGCGGGCATCTGCGGCGTTGCCGCTCCTCGGCGATGTCACCACATCGCCTACGTCGTGGCGCCTTGCATCTGCCCGCCCGGCGCTCGCGCCAAAATGCCAACTTATTCTTGCGCGAACCCTTAGGGTCTGTCACAGCATAACGGGCCCACTTTGCTGCGTCCCCCGTCCCGCCGGCAAGAGGCGAAGCGGAACTCAAACCTCCATTTACTGCAAAGTTGAAGCTGGAATGAGATACAATCACAACACAACTTGCTTTGCGGAGGATCTCTGACGATGCACTCAGCCCGCAATTGGTATGTTGACAGCATTCTGGTAGCAGCCTTCGTATCAATGTTTTCTTGCCCAGTGCAAGCTCAAACAGCCAGGCCGACCCCGTCCTTGCCGCTGGTCAAAAAGTTCACCATCGCAGACAGTACGATACAGATTTCACAGCCGGTGCGCCGCGGGAAATATATTGAATCTGCCGGCAGGCGCGCGGCGCTTATGGGGCGGGAGGAAGGGCTGTTCGAGTCATGGGTGTATCCGATGAAGATTGTCCATAATCTGCGGCTGGTCTTCGACGTGGATGGCTATTCCTATCCGTTGGATGGAGCGGATCTCGCGGAATGGATTACGGTCCGGCCCGAATGCACCACGATTACTTACTCACATCCTGCGTTTGTTGTGCGCGCCCATCTGTTCACACCGATTGAAGAACCCGGGAGCATGATATTGCTCGATGTCAGTTCCAACCGCAAGGTCTCGATCACGGTCAACTTCGTGATAGATCTGCTCCCGATGTGGCCCGCGGGCCTGGGTGGCCAGTACAGCTATTGGGATGCGAACCTGAAGGCATTCGTTCTCAGCGAGAGCTTGCGCAAGCACTCGGCGATTGTTGGTTCGCCCGCGGCCACGCGCTATTCCGAGCAGCCGGCCCACAACCTTCCTGATTCGCCGACTCAATTTCACATCGAAGTCGATCCGGAGTATGCACGCCTGAACTTCATACCGA
>JBEKYG010000533.1:0-4368 GCA_049511215.1 Acidobacteriota bacterium
AGTTGCCCGAGATCTCCCATGATCTGGAAATGATGAGTCGTTTGCGGCCGGGTCACTTCGACCCCCTGGCGTTGCGCCTGGGTACCGACGAGGATGAGTGACTGCTCGAGCACATCGCGAATGTCAACGGGCTCCGGCACGATTTCCCCCAGGCGCGTCAGGCTCAGAAGGCCGTTTACGGTGCGATCGATGCGGTCGACCTCGGTCAGAAGCTCCTGAAGCAGCGCCCGCTTTGGATTGGATTCCAGGTAATCTTGCAGCACGTACTGAATGGTGGACCGGATTGCGGTGAGGGGATTGCGGATCTCATGGGCTACGCCCGCGGCGAGCTGGCCGGCGGCGGCAAGCCGCTCGGCCCGGTAGATGCGCCGCACACGCTCGCGCTGCTCGTGATAGAGGTTGGAATTCTCGAACGCCAGGCCAGCCTGCCCTGCCAGCAGCTGGAGCAGTTCAAGATCGTGAGCGGTCAGGTTCCACTCGGTCTTCTCAGATCCCAGCATGATGATGCCGGTCAGGCGATTCAGCGAAATCAAGGGGACGCAAACGCGGATCTGCAGCCGGGCGAGCATTTCCTGCTCTGCTTTGTTCAGATATTCATAAACCCCGGATGTCCTGGGCACAATGAGGCAAGTCTCATTGACGAGCAGCCATTTTGCAAGATGCCCATGCCTGCGCAGCGGAGCGCTTCCCAGGGCATCCGAATCGACCCCGATGCTGAAGGTGGGCTTGAACGTACCTCTCTCCGGGTCGAGCTGCAGGATGAGAATCCGGTCACATGCAAACAGCTCCGTCAGCCTTGCGGCGATGCTGGCTTGAAGTGCTTCCGGATCGACGATCAGGAGCAGCGACCGGTTGAAATCCTGGACGGCCTGGCGGCTGACGGCTCGCGGTTGCCGGAATCCACCTTTGAAACGATTCAATTTTTGCCCCATAGGATCACATGTCGCCAGGATGCGAAAACTCAATGGCTCCAAGTTTATCAGCCATCGGCCTTCCGCTGTTCTTTGGGCCTTTGCGTCCGAGCAGATTACTCGATAAGGCAGAGATATGGAATTGGGTTTTTGTATCGCAATTTGTCAAATCACTCCGGAAGACACGAAGCACACGAAACCGGTTTCGTCTCTTTCGTGTGTTTTGTGGTTTCGATCGGTTGTGGCGGCGAGGCTGCCTCGCACGCCAGCGGACCCGATGATACCTCAAGATAGGCGCTAACACTCGAGTTTTGCGCACACCTCTGCCCAAGAGCGCCGGAGCGGAATCTTTGCATGCCGTGCGCTAAGCGAATCACGCTCCATCCGCATCGAGATCATGAGAGGCGCGTGCAATTGGCGGCGGTTTCGAAGGCAAGCCGAGGCAGTCCAATATTTTCTGAGTGCATCCGGTGGATGGATTGCCGCCACAATCCGCAGCCGGCCAAATGCCACGCCGTACCACTGAAAGAAAGCAATCAACTCCACACTCCACGACACCGGCATGTCCGCTGTCCCCGTGGAGATATATGTTGTTTTGGCGCGAGAAGAGAGGTAGCATCGGGTTCAGTGGAGGGTCCAGCACGGCTGTGCTCGCGGACTAATCCCGAAGCCGCTAAACCTTCGGGGAGTACAGGTGACAAGCAGTGCCGCGGTAACCTATTCTCTTCGTCTGAGGGCCGCAGGGTGCGCCCTGCTCGCAGCTATGCTCATCCTTCCCTGCGGGATTGGATTCGCCCAAACCAACAGCAGCAAGGTCGGCCCTGTAACCCTCCCGTTACCGATATCGCTGGAGTGGAACGAATCCCTCAATCCCTGGGCGCAGAGTAAGCTGGCTACCGACGCATTCAAGCTTCTGGCCGGCGCCAAGAGCGTGAAACTGCAGTTCTCCAATCAGGCGCCCGTCATCCTCGGCGGCAAGCAGTTTCAAGGGCTGCCAGGCGGTTACCAGCTCACGGAGTTCTCACTGGCACGAAAGTGGGGAACGATCTATGGATTCCGAAGCCTGGGTTACAGCTCGCGCATTGTGCCGCCCGAACTCGCCCGGACTATCACGGGCGCTGGAGTGGAAGCACCGAAGTCCATTTTCGGCACGCGCCTGTCCGCCTATTTTCTCCAGGCGACTCCCACCTCGCAAGCCCGGCACAATAGCAACTCCCTGATCGGATCCGACGGCTCTCAAGTTGGGCTTACGCTGGCGCGTGCGTTGGGGAAGGGCGCGAGGCTTCAGGCGGAATGGACTCAAACCCATTACTCGTCCCACATATCCTCGTCCGCCAACCCGACTGAATTCGCCGGGAGGGCGCATCGCGGCTACTGGCTGAAGTTCGACGGCGTGCTTGCCCGGACCGATCTCAGCCTCACTTGTGTCACCAGGGATGAGGGCCTGGCCAATCCGGCCGCGCCGTATTTTAGCCCCGCGAAACGAACTGTCTGGCTGGACGTGCGGCGGAAACTGAAGCGGCACAAGTTTCAATATAGCGGCCAGGTTGACGGCCAAAGGGCGGCTCCAACACTTGGTCTGATGGTCCGGGATGTTCGCGAAGGCACTTTCCTCTGGACGTACACTCCGGCGCACTTGCCTCAAATCTCCGCGTCCCAAACGTGGAGCCGTCAGACGACAGCAGGCATGCCGGAGGAGGAGCAGACGTATCGGCTCGCGCTTGACAAGTCATTCCGAAGGATCAATGGCAGCGTATCGGTTTTCCACACAACGCGCGCGGATATACAATCGGTACGCCCGCTATGGGATCGCACGGTGCTGGCCGGCGATGCCACCGTTGCGATCCGCAAGGACCAGAGGCTCCATATACGATACGAAGAGAACGCGATGTTGCAGCGCACGATCGCACAGAGACTGTCCGTTTCCAGCCTGCAGTTCGATACCCGCTTCAGTTTGTGGGGAAGCAAGCTGTCACTGGCACCGGCAGTCGATCTGCGCCGCCAGGGCGGCAGCTCGCCTGCTTTCGATATGTCGGCCGCTCGCATCACGCTGTCTGCGACCATCAAGATGCCGCGCCGAGTCCCCGGAACGGACCTGCTCATTAACTTTGCATCGAATCACGTCAGTTCGATGGGACACCCCGACTTGAACCATGCGGAGCTGACCCTGCGCTGGAATTTCAAACGCATGTAAACTTAAAGGGATCGGATTTTATCGTAAGATCCCGAAGGGGAACGGGCGAGTTTTTCAGTTTTCCGCGCATTTGGATGACGGCGATGGTTTTCAGGTACTTGCCTAGGGTTCGCGCAAGAATATGTTGGCATTTTGGCGCGGGCGCCGGGCGGGCAGCTGCAAGGCGCCGCGACGCAGGCGATGTGATGACATCGTCGAGGAGCGCCAACGCCGTAGATGCCCGCCCGCCGCCGCGCCCCGAAGGGCTGCGGCTCCCAGGCTTGGCGAACTATCGCAGTTGGCTGGTTATGATTCAATTGGGCATCGGAGCCGCAGCAAAATGCCAAATTATTCTTGCGCGAGCCCTTAAGGGGAGAGTGCGGCGGTCGTTCTTAAGCAGCACGATCGATTTGCGCGCAGCCTCGAGTGCCAGCTTGCGGCTGATTCTCTCATGCACCGGTGCCGCACCTCAAGAACTTGGAATGCCACGCTTCAAAATGGACTACTGCGCCGCCGATGTGTGGTCGTGCACTATCTTCCAGCCCCCGGGAAACTTACGAAAAATCAGCGTGAAAATGCCGTGCGGGGTTTGGCCATTGGACATGGTGAGCGTATAGGCGCCGCGCACAAACGCCGACGCCGGGCCGATCAGTTCGATCCGCAGGTCGGAAAACACCAGCTTGCCCATCTCCCTGCCCTCGCCCTGATAGCGCCGGCGATAGCGCTCCAGCGTTGCCTGCCATCCGCTAGAAATCTCCGTGCCGGAGAAAAATGTCAGCTGAGATGAGTTCCAATATCCCGCCATATAGCCTTCGAGATCATGCCGGTTCCATGCCGCTGACTGATTTCGGAGCACCTGTTCGATAGCCTTCCCTTCCCGCAGAGCTCTGTCCTGGGTGACCGTTCCGACCGGAAACAGCACAAACACCAAAACAGCGGTTGCCGCACTTTTCATGGCACTCCTCCGACTGACTCGAATATCGAAAAAAGGGTGGCTGTTCCCCCTGACAAACGGCGCTTTATCATAGGCAAGCGATGTCCCCGAAATCAATCCCTATTGGCATCGGCACAAATGGGGTCTCGAACGCAGCCCGACGATAGCGCGAAGCTACCAAGCCTGAGTGCCGGAGCGCCAGCCCTCCATGCGTGGTCCGTCCCCATAGTCTCCTTGATGCGGTGATCAGCCTTCTCCTATACTATGGGAGTCTACCAGAGGTGGATAGCATGCAAGGAAAGCCAGTAACTCCACTCGAAAGGCCGAATGCTTCACGAGTATTGGCAGAG
>JBEKYG010000534.1:0-4359 GCA_049511215.1 Acidobacteriota bacterium
GTTCTCGGTGGTCAAGCGAGTGCAGCGGGGCGAAAGCCGCACCCGCATCACCCGGCACGCTGTTGTGCGGGCGCTGTTGCTCCTTCTCCTGGGCTGGGCGCTCTATTGCATAGGACCTGGTCGCATTACCTTCCGTTTCCAAAACGTTCTAGCGCAGCTTTCCGTAACGTACATCATCGCGTTTCTCATGTTGAGGCGGCCCGCCCGGGAACAGATTGCCCTCAGCTTCTGCCTGATCCTCCTTACAGAGCTCATCTACCGTCTTTTCTGGGTCCCAGGGTATAACCAGCCGTTTGTGCCGGATCACAACTTCGGCTCCTGGCTTGATATGCGACTTTCGGGCGAACTTTCGTCGGACCACTGGGTTTCGTTCAACGCCATCCCGACGACGGCGCACACGATGTGGGGCGTTTTGGCGGGGCAATGTCTCATGAGCGTTCAACGGCCCAAAAAGAAGATCGCTGTCTTAGCCTTAACCGGTGTGGCCGGAATTGCCACGGGATTTGCTCTCACTGCCGTATCACCGATGATCAAGCGCATCTGCACGAGTTCGTTCGTCATCGCGAGCGGCGGGTTTTGCCTCTTGGCACTGGCTTTATCCTACTGGTTCATCGACGTCCAGCGCATCCGGAGAGGGACGGAGTTTTTCACCGTCGTCGGGATGAATTCCCTCTTTATTTATCTATTCACGGAGAGCGGGGGTACGTCGTGGGTTATCAAGCTCGTCAGGCCGTTCACGGCGGGAGTTACCGGGTGGGCTGGAAGGCTCCCCGCGGAGATCACTACGAGCTTAGTGGCCTGGGCGGTCCTCTGGTTGATGTGCTATTGGCTCTATCAGAGAAAGATCGTCATCAAGATCTAGCGCGCCGGCGATCCGATGAGAAGGCTATTTCTTGTGAGCGTCCAGGATCAGTTTCACCAGCTGGCCGAACTGATCGCCTGAAACCTGCCTTCCGGCGATGTCGGTGTTTACTCGGTGCACGATCACGAGCTTTTGGTCCGGTATCACGAGGATGTAGTGCCCGCCGGCACCGCGCGCCGAATGAGCGCCATTCAGCGTGCAATGGGGCAAGTGCTTGCCATCCACGGCCACCCACCAGAGATAACCGTACCCTCCAGAACTGCCGGCGTCGGAGTACGATTTCGTGCTCTCATCCACCCATTCGTGAGGAACCACTGCCTTGCCGTGCCACATTCCCCTGCGCATGAAAAGGAGCCCGAAGCGCGCCATGTCGCGCGCTGTCATACGAAACGGATAGGCCGGGTAAACCGAATCGGGACCGGTCACGTACTCGCAATCCTCGAGCCGGAAGTCCTGCATGGCGATCGGAGCGGCGATCCTGGCCTGAAATTCCCTAAATAGGCTGTTCTTCGTCTGCCGCTCGAAAATAGTGCCGAGCACGTTAAAATCCCAGTTGTTGTAATACCAGAACGTGTCGGGGGCGTGACTGCCGCGGGGTGGACGCGCCGCCTTCATCGCCTCCGTTTCATACAGTGCCGGATGATATACGCCCGAGCGCGCGCGCAGCAGGTTCATCACCGTGGCCTGTTTCTCGACTCCGGTCAGCGAGGGCTCGTTGTCGTCGATCCCGAGCTGCTGCATCGAGGCGGACGGATTGATGCGCCCCTCTTTAATGTGGATTCCATAGAGCGAGCTCAAGAAACTCTTTCGGATCGAGTGCACGTTGAAACGCGTAGCGGTTTCTCCCCATTCGTCAAGCACCCTCCCGTCCAGGATGACCATCACCGCAGCCGTTTGGATCGTAGCGGAGTAATCTTTGGCTTTTTTTAGGTCCGCAACGGACCAGCCAACGCGCTGCGGATCCTTGATTCGCTCCCATGTCTTTCCGGGATAGGTTTGGGCCGCCGCGAGCGCCGGCAGCACCAGAATGCAGGCCAGCAGGATGACAGCGAACTTGCTCAGCAATCTCTTTTGAAGCGTACCGCCTATCTTGCGCATCATGTCAGATTCCTCTTCAAGGACATGCAGAAATGAGATGAATAGCGGTCAGGAAGGACAGACTGCGTATTCGATCGATGTCCGCGCCAAGGCGCTCGCTCGCCTGCCCTCCTCCTCCCCAGTCCTAAGATTTGTACTTGAGCGACTCCGATAACTTCCGGGCCTCTCTGAATTACAGCTGTGGACTGCGTTGGCAGGATTCTACATCAGGCAAGGGACGGTGGGGCAAACAAATTCCCGCTTTACTCCCGCGAAGTCCCGACATGGGAAGTTGCGCGGCCATCGCTTCCGGTCACTTGGCTGGTTAGTCGCTATCTCGGAGATGTGGTCGGCAGACCGAAATCCGATGACAGGAGCTGAATTGGCCGGCCCTTGTGATCTGGAGAATCTCTTGATTGCCCGCGCCCTGCCGAACCGTGATATCGACGAGCTTGATTTTTGAGTAGGGACGAATCCGCTGCCGCTTGCAGGAAGATGTGCGCCAAAATCCCAGTTGCACCAACCCAGGATCGCAGTAAAACGCCCTCTGTGGCCGTCCTGGAGAGAGGAATCGCGGCAAACGGCGGGTTGAAGTTAACGCGCCCTTGTCTGAAGCAGGATTCGACCGGAGACCGGAGGGTTCAGGGTTCGGATGCAGCTTGTTCTTACTATCCCTGCTAGGATCTCTCGTCTCCCAATACTGGGGATCTTCCCAGTTCATCAGCCTTACCTTTCCTGATACAAGTTTGGAAATGATCTTGGCATCAGCAAAGCTCGAAGTTGACAGAATGCGCCCGTATCGGAAGCACAATTCGACAGGGGACCGGAGGATTCCGGTTTCGGATGCAGCTTGTTTTTACTATCCCCCGAGGGCGTCGTTGAACAAGGGGATGAAGCTGACGAAGCCAATCAAGGTCGGTGCTTCGCAGCTTATCGCCCGTGCTGGGCGGACATGAGGAACATGCCCGCCCGCAGCTTAAGCGGGTGTTAGCCCGTCCAAACAGCAATCGTTCCGGGAACCAAAGGAGGATGCCGATGAAGTACATGATCAGCTGGTTCGAACGCCCGCAAGGCTCGCCTGCGGAGTACGAGAATGCCCAGAAGCGGATCCTTGATGTGTTCGGCCAATGGAAGGCGCCAGCCAATTTCAAGATCGAGTTGTTCGTGGTGCGAGTGGGCGAGTGGGGTGGGCATATGTTAGTGGACTGCGACGATCCAGTGGCGGTTCACAAGGTATGCTCGACCTTCCCTGCATTTGAGTTCCAGGCGCGACCCGTGATTGCAGTCGAGGACGCTGTCCGCGTCGAACTCGAAGCTATTGCCTGGCGCGACGGGCTGAAGCGCCACTGACATCCGAGGGAATCACATCGCATTCACGTCGTGTGAACCGGGGACACTCTCGGTGCAAGGAAGACCTGCAACGAAGCGGCTGACACGCAAATGGAGCCGACGCGCCAGACGGTCATGCACGACCATGTCGCAGCGATGGTTCATGCCTGGCGCCATCGTTTCGATCGAACGAAACTGATCCAGTTTACGCGGGCAGTACTGAAAATCATTCCTGATCGTGAAGCCCCAACAAAGGCGTTGCTTTGAAGTTCCGGGACGTCCACGTCGTTCACCTATCTTAGGATTTGGGTCATTCGCTCCGTTCGCCAAAACAGGAAACGAGGTGAACGTCCCTGGATTCAGCAATCAGGGAAATAGTTCCACGATTCTTAAGCATTCCGTTAAACCTGACCGTCCGCTCTCGACTCGACGCGGGTTTTGTTCGCTAGCAACCGGTAGAGGCGTGTGGCACAATCGCCACATATGCGAAATCTAAAGCTCACCACGCCGCGTTTGATTGGCCCCGACGTTTCGGACTGGCAACAGTTTCTAGCCGGCCAAGGCCTGTACAACGACATCGTTGACGGGGTCTTTGGACCGGGCACATCTCAAGCAACCAAGGATTATCAGAAAAGCGCGGGAATAGCACCTGATGGGATTGTTGGACCATCGACTCTGGCGCGAGCGGTGCGAGACGGATTCCAGACGACTAGGCGCACAATGATGGCTGGGATGGATGCCAGCGTCAACTGCACGGATTTCGCCAATTGCATCGTAGCCGCGGGCATGCAGTTTGTCGCCCGCTACTACTCGCGAATCGGGCCGTCGAAAATCCTGACTCCAGTGGAAGCGTCGGCTCTCTCGGCGGCGGGACTGAAGCTCGTGGTTGTTTATCAAGACAGACAGAATGACGCCAAGTTCTTCAGCGGGGCGCTGGGCACCAGCAGTGCACAAAAGGCACTGGAGCTTGCTGCCCAGGCCGGCCAGCCCGAGGGCAGTGCCATTTACTTCGCTGTTGATTTCGATCCGGATTCGGCAATAGTTCAAGGCCCGATCGCCGAATACTTTTACGCGGTGAATCAGGTCTTCGG
>JBEKYG010000535.1:0-4355 GCA_049511215.1 Acidobacteriota bacterium
CGTGAAAGTTCTGTCCGCCGGTGAAAATGTTTGGACAGGGCAAACTTCGTTCCGTCAATCGCGAACCGTCCGTGCCGCCCCGAATGGGCTTCCACTCGGGCTCGAGTCCGGCACGTTTCGCCGCCTCCCAAAGGCAATCGAGGACCCGTGGGTCTGTTCCCATGTAATCTTTCATATTTCGGTACTGTTCTACGATCTTCAGCTCGATTCTTGTCCGCGGGTGCAGCGCCTGTACTTCGGCTACGATCTGCTCGAGTTTTTGCTTCAGGACTTCCAGTCCCGGCGTGTGAAAGTCTCTGAGCAGGATTTTCAGGGTCGACCTGGCTTCGGCTCCCTCGAGAACGTGCGGATGGATATAAGGTTCATAGCCCTCGGTCGATTCCGGCGCGATATCCTTCGGCATCCTCACGATGATGTCAGCCATGGCCCGTATTGAGTTGACCATGATCCCCTTGGCCGTTCCCGGGTGGATGTTCCGTCCATGGACTGTAATGACGGCCTGGTTTGCGCTGAAGGTTTCCTTGTTCAGTTCGCCCGGCTTGTCACCGTCAACAGTGTAAGCAAAGCTTGCGCCGAACTTCTGTATGTCAAAATACTTTGTGCCTGCGCCGACCTCTTCGTCCGGGGTAAAGCAGATACGGATGTCTCCGTGCGCAACCGCAGGGTTGGAGCGCAGCGTCTGCGCCGCGGTCATGATGATTGCGACGCCCGCCTTGTCGTCCGCGCCCAGAAGCGTGGTCCCGTCGGAAGTCACAACGGTCCTGCCGACGTTGTCGAGCAATTCTGGATTCTCGGACACGCTGATCAGAACGTTGGGGTCCCCGAGGAGCTTGATGTCTCCCCCCCTGTATTCCAAGACCTGCGGCTTCACGTCTTTCCCGCCGGCCGAGGGCGATGTGTCCACATGGGCAATCAAACCAATGACGGGCACCTTGCCTTGTGCGGAGTGATCCGGCGGGAGATTGCCGGGCAAGGTGGCCATGACATAGCCATGTTCATCGATGGTGACATCACTTAGCCCCAATTCCTTCAGTTCCTTCACGAGCAAATTCAAGAGGTCCCACTGTTTTGCCGTGCTCGGGTAGCTCGCTGAATCCTCAGCGGACTGTGTGTCGATCCTGGCGTAGCGAAGAAATCTTTCCAATGCCGTTTCATTCATATGCCTCCCTCCATGTTTTCGAGATCCTGTCAGAAGTCTTGAACTCTGCTATCCCTGCAGTCTATGATCCTCGCCGGCCGGCCAGACCAGAATCACCTCGAAAAAGGTTCCTTGCGTCTCCCAGTAGGCCGCCACATCCGCAAAGATTGGAAGGACGGCCTCCAATTCCGCGGGGGCGCTGAATCGGAGTAATTCCAGATTGTCGACCAGGATCACATACCCGGGTGCGGGCACCCATTCCAGGTCTCTCAGGCATTCCTCGAAAGCGTCCCAATTCGCTCCATAATAGTGAGGGAAGCGCAAAGCTTCCGCGGCGGCGCGCAGGAAACCCTCTTCACTATCCACACCGCTGCCAACGATGTGGAAGAACTCGTAACCCCGGGTTTTCGCCCAGGATTCAACATCGGATGCCTCCAGTGGCTTCATGCATATGTGCAACCCGCAATGTATGCCTGCCATGGAAAGCTCGGCATCCATCTTCATTGAGTTACTCCTTGATCAACCTGAAAGTGTTGTAGTGGTCGTCCGTGTAATACAGGTCCCCGCCACTTCCCGCGATCATCCGGCGTGCGCCTCGGTCCCTCGCGCCGGGCGTGGGAACCGTGTATTCTCGGTAATACCCCCTGGGCTTGTACGGCAGTCTCCCTTCACGGTTGTTGAATATAGTTCCATCCTGATGATAAGGAAAGGGTCCGCCATTTTTGATGGTCTGGATGGTCTGGCGGGCTTCAGGCGGAAGCCGGCTGATGGCGACGTTGGAGGAGTTGTTCTGGGTATCGGGGGCCGGCTCCCCCGAAACCGCCTGTGCCACCGCTCCCGAGGGGGATTTCTGAGACGAAGCCTGGTCTGCCGCAGTTTTGCCGCAGCCCGTCGGCAACATCACGGACCCCAGCAGCAATACACTCAGCGCAATGTCCCGCAGGAACTTCATGCCAATGCCCAATCCGTGGATTCAATCTAACAGTGATTCTAGCGCGAGAGCCGTGGAGCAGCCAGGAAATTTCCCGTCGATCAGCGAAGCGCGACAGCTGCCTCCAGGCTGGGATGATCAAGATTGAATTACCGCTGTCCATAGCTGCCAACGCCTCAAGCTGCAATAACGCCTGCATTTTCCTTGCGTTTTGGCGGTTTTTGGGGTTGTCCCCATTGTCAGCAGAAACCCATTCCCATCTGAAATGTTCTCGTGCTTTGTTCACTCGGAGATTGGGCGTAACATCTGCAGTTGCATTAGCTTTTAGGATTACAGTAACTTCGCCTGGGCCATGCGGAAACTCGCAGGACCGACCCGGCTTGGAACTGTGGCCGGATTGAGAAGAAAGGAAAAGACATGGACTACGTTCGGCTTGGATCAACGGGGTTGGAGGTTTCGCGGCTCTGTCTGGGAGCGATGACCTATGGAACCAAACGTTGGCGGCAATGGGTCCTCGACGAAGAGGAGAGCCGGCCGTTCATCCGCAAAGCGCTCGAGCTGGGGATCAACTTCTTCGATACCGCGGATATGTATTCACTGGGTGCCAGTGAGGAGGTCCTGGGACGGGCGCTCAGGGATTTTGGTCCCTCGCGCGACAAGGTCGTGATTGCCACCAAGGTGTTTTATCCGCTCGCTGCCGATCCCAACCTGCGCGGCCTGTCGCGCAAGCACATCATGCACGCGATCGATGACAGCCTCAGGCGGTTGGGGACCGACTATGTCGATCTTTATCAGATTCATCGCTTCGACTACGAAACGCCGATCGAGGAGACCCTGATCGCGCTCCATGACGTGGTCAAAGCCGGCAAAGCCCGTTACATCGGGGCATCCTCGATGTTTGCCTGGCAGTTTGCCAAGATGCTCTACACCGCGGATCGACTGGGCCTGACCCGATTCGTATCCATGCAAAACCACTTCAACCTGATTTATCGCGAAGAAGAGCGCGAAATGATTCCACTGTGCCTCGAAGAAGGCATCGGCCTGATTCCCTGGAGTCCGCTGGCGCGCGGATTTCTTGCCGGAAACCGGCGAAAGCAGGATTATGGGGATACCATTCGCGCGAAAACCGACGACTACGGCCAGAAAATGTATTATCAGGATTCCGATTTCGCCGTTGTAGATCGAGTCACCGAGATCGCCGGGAAGCGCGGTGTCCCCAATATGCATGTCGCACTGGCGTGGATACTGCACCAACCCGGCGTTACAGCACCGATCATCGGGGCAAGCCAACTTCATCATCTCGACGATGCTGCCACAGCCCTCGGCCTCAAGCTGGACGGCGACGAACTTCAAGCGCTGGCCGAGCCTTACCGGCCCCACCCCGTGCTCGGACATTCGTAAACGAGATGTGACTGACGTTAAAGATGCTGTCGCAGCGCTTCACGAACCATGACATGCCCGAATCCGCGAATTCGGTTTATTGTATTTCGCAGTTCGATTTGGCTGTGGCCGAAGGGCCTCGCTGAAGTAAATTATTGCGAGAAATAATGTGTCCCTCCGGGATATCCGGAAACATTCGATTCGAAGGCGTGCAAGAAGAGGAACATGATGCGGAAACAATTCATGAATTCAGCCATCTTCCTGTTGGGAGGCCTCTCCTTCGTGAGTCTCCTTTTCTACTACGGAGCCCTACACGATATCTGGCACGACTACGCCAGCCCCGAGGTGTGGAGCAGAGCTGGACAGAACCCGCCGGGTTGGTACTCTCCCGTGAATCGATGCCCCTTGGAATGGGGAGTTATTGGGGTAGGGTTCTGGATGATGCTGGCCTTTCACATTTTGCTTTTCGTGAGGCTGGTCAGAAACCATAGAGCGCACGTCTAGGTTGGGACCAGGTGTGGGGTATTGGCCCCAGAAGTTACGAGTACGAGGGGAAGGAGAAGGACTCCCGCCCCTGCTCCGCCGAATCGATCGGTTGCGTGAAGGACGTACCGGCAACGTTGTAGAATGAGATGACAGGATGCAGTCCAAACCAGAGCCGGCCGCACGCCGGCCAGAAATGGGGAAATGGATATTCTGTCACGATATTTTTTTAAAATGGGAGGGAAGAAATGAAGCAAAGCTTTTTCACGGCTATAGTTATGGGGGTAGCGCTCTTGTTCCCCCTCGTCTCGGTCGGCGGGCAAGCAGCGGAGGAACTCACCAAAGACAAGGTCCTCGCAGCCCCGGAATGGCAGCAAAGGTACGACAAGTTTGAGCCGGCGGCGGATATGGTAGACGCCTTGA
>JBEKYG010000536.1:0-4340 GCA_049511215.1 Acidobacteriota bacterium
CCATTGCAGATACCATCCGATCTCATATTTTGTATCGGTCTGAGAGAAGTTGATGTCCCGGTTGTTGTCATGAAACACGTACTTCCCCCAATAGGGAGGCCCGAGGCGTGCATCAGCTTCCAGCGTGTCGTCCACCTTGTGGAGATAATACCAGTCCACATAACGATCACGCCCGTCAGGCTCAAGCACGGGTGTGATTGCGACGATCAGGTTGTCGCGGATTTGTTTTATGATCGGCGTCTCCTCGATTGCCAGGCGGTAGGCCAGTTCCATCAGCATTTCGACCGGACCGGTCTCCTGGCTGTGGAGTCCGCCGGTCACGTGGTAGATCGGTTTCGCCTTCGCGATGATATCGCGTGCTTCAGCCTCGCTCACGCCGCGAGGATCGGCAAGCTTCGCCAGGTAGCCTCGATAGGTTTCGAGATTTTTGATCGACTCTTCCGACCCCACAAACGCGATCAGATAATCGCGGCCCTCGTCGGTTTTTCCCAGATTCATAACCTTTACGCGCGGCGTCTTGGCCGCCAGGGCCTGATAGTAGCCATAGGCCTCCGCCGAGTACGTGAGCTTTTTGGGGGCGCCGATGTAGTGGCCCAGTACATCCTTGGGCGACGGTACCCCTGCAACTTTGGGCAGGTGATCCACCAGCGGGCTGAGGAACTCGGAACTGGTCGTCCACTCCCTGACCAGCCTGGCGAACTCTTCGTCATCTCCCGGCGCCACCGTGTACGCTGCCTGTCGCTGCGCCACGGCAAATACCCCAATCAAAATCAGCCAACCTGAGATCAATGCAATCCGTCTACGCATAGAAAACTCCTCTGAAAGTCGTAAACAATTCTGGAACACGGCCTGTCCCGGCGACCTCTGGCGATGCATCAAAGCGGCGCTGAAGCGCCGCACTCCAAGGCACCGGCAAACGGCTACTTCTGGGTGCTGACTGCGGCGATCTCCTGCTCAAGAGATTTTAGCGTCGCCTCGAGCGGCGCCCATGCGGCATCAAGCTCCGCCGCGCGCATATTCATGGCATCGGGCAGCGGCGGGTAGTTCCAGTCGATCATGTCGCGCAGGAATATGTACTGGTCGAGCAGCCCGCTCCGGAAATTGAGAAAGTCCAGGTCCGCTTGACGGCGCGGTTGGACGAGCTTCTCCTCCCACTTGGTGATTCCCTCTACCAGAATTTTGGCACGCTCCGCGATGTCCTTGGCGCTGCCGGCGCCGGCGGTTCGCTCAATGCTGCTCGCGATCCGATCGCGCGCCGCCCGTACTCTCGCGACTGCCTGCGAGATCTGATTGATGCGCGCGGTAACGGACGCAAGCAACTGTTGTTGCTGCGCGAAATCGGCTTTGGTGAGCGTCGTCCGCGGATCGGCGACGACTGTCAGCGGCTGCTGAAGCGTCCGGCGCTCTGCCCCGGATATGACGGTCAAACGCACCTGGTACGTGTCGGGTCCAACAACATATCCGAGAGTGTTGCCCCTCGGCAGAATTCCGGGGATGCGTGTGAGGCTCTCGTTCCGCAGATCCCAAGCGAAGCGGTTCATCCCCTTCCTGGCAGGCAGACGCGATGCCGGCGCGCCTTCTCCGGGCATCGGCGGCTCGCTCGTGACCTTGCGGACCAGGTTGCCGGATGAATCGAGAATCTCCAGCATGAGATTGGATTCCTCCCCGGAAACACAGTAATCGATGAACGCGCCCAGCTGGGGATTTCTGGTATTCTCCGGCCCATACTGCGTCGGGGGCGCGATGCGCACCGCCGTGCGTGGCGTGAACAGGCACGCTTCGGCCTTGCCAACGTCCGCATTGATCTGCTCGATCGGCGTGATGTCATCCAGAATCCAGAAGCCCCGCCCTTCGGTCGAGACAATCAGATCGTGGTTGTGAACCCTGAGATCGGTAACCGGCACGGCGGGTAAGTTCAGCCGCAGGCTTTGCCAGTGGGCGCCATCGTCCCACGACAGGTACACGCCGGTCTCGCTGCCCGCATACAGGAGCCCCAGGCGTCCAGGATCCTCACGCACAACGCGCGCGAAATCGTCAGGACGGAAGCCGCTGTTGATGGCCTTCCAGCTTTTGCCGTAATCATTGGTCTTGAACATGTGAGGTGCGCGATCGTTCCTTTTGTAGCCCGCAGCGACGACGTATGCAGTCGCCCGGTCGTGCGGTGATATCTCGATGGCGTTAATCTGCGCCTCGCCGATCCCCGGCGGAGTCACGTTCGTTCAGGTCTTCCCCTCGTCCCGGGTCAACTGAACCAACCCGTCGTCCGTGCCTATCCAGATAGTCCCTCGTTCGTGCTGAGACTCGACAACATAGAAAATGGTGTCGTAGATCTCGCTGCCGGCTCCCTCGTTCGTGATCGGAGCGCCGCCGGGCCCCTGTTTATCCTTCTCGTTGCGCGTCAAATCGGGGCTGATGGTGGTCCATGACTGACCTCGATTCTCAGATCGGAACAGGACGTTGCCGCCGAGGTAGATCACCTTCGGGTCATGCGGCGACAGGGCGAGCGGCACATTCCAGGTAAATCGGTATTTGAGTTCGCTTGGCGGTTCCGTGAATCCCAGCGCCGGATAGGGCATGATGACACGGGAGCTTTGCGTCCGCCGGTCGTACTCGGTGAGGTTGCCTTGATAGCAGGAAGCGTAGATCAGCACGGGATCGTTCGGGTCGAAGGCGATGTGCGAGCTTTCGCAGCCGCCGACATCAAACCAGGATGCCGGAACGGTCTGGATGTCGGGGCGGTCGATCGCGGACGCGAAGGTGTGGCTGGGGATTGCGACGGTCGTGTTGTCCTGTTGAGCGCCGTAAAGGAAGTACGGGAACTTATTGTCGCCGGCAACCCGGTAGATCTGCGCCGTGGGCTGGTTCATGCTTGTCGACCAGGTCCTGCCGCCGTTCAGAGTGATGTTCGCCCCGCCGTCATTGCCTTCAATCATGATCCGGCTGTCGTGCGGATTGATCCAAAGCTGGTGCTGATCTCCGTGGGTTCCCCTCAAAACGGCAAAAGTTTTTCCGGCATCGGTCGATTTTAGGAGCTGCCCGTTGAGAACGTACACAACGTCTGCATTCTGGGAATCGGCGGTGATGGCCATGAAGTACCAGGGCCGACCGCGTGTCGCGCGATCACCGGTGGTACGAATCCACGTCATGCCGCCGTCATCCGAGCGGTAGACGCCGCCAGCTTCAGCTTCGATGTTGGCCCAGATGCGCATCGGGTTGACAGGTGACACGGCGAGCCCGATTTTTCCCATGATGCCATTGGGCAATCCCTGCGTCAGCTTCGTCCAGGTATCCCCGCCGTCAGCCGTCCTGTAGATCGCGCTCCCCGGGCCGCCACTTCGAATCTGCCAGGGGAAGCGCTGATGATCCCAATCCGCAAGGTAGAGAATGCGGGGATTATTCGGATCCATGGCAAGATCGCTGGCGCCCGTTGAGTCATTTGCGCCATGATGTACCAGCCTCCAGGTCTTTCCTCCATCGCTGGTCCGGTAGACGCCGCGGGCGGGCGTCGGCGCCCACGGGTTCCCCTGCGCCGCCACATAGGCAACGTCCGGATTCTTGGGGTCGATGATGATGCGAGATATCTGCCACGTCAATTCCAGGCCAAGATGCGACCATGTGCGCCCCGCATCGGCAGATCGGTACACCCCGTCGCCGCTCGACGACGCGGTGCCGCGGAAATGCGCTTCGCCCATTCCGACATAGATGACATTTGGGTCCGAGTCGGCAATGGCGATCGCACCAACCGACCCGGTCTTGAAATACCTGTCGGAGATGTTCGTCCACGTGGCGCCGCTGTCTTCAGTCCTCCAGACGCCGCCGCCGGTTGCACCCATGTAGTAGAGCGACGGCTGCGAAGGCACGCCCGCGACCGCCACCACGCGGCCGCCCCGGAATGGACCGATGTTGCGCCACTGGAGGTCCTGAAACAGCGCCGGCGGCACAGCCTCCGCCTGCGCGTGTTCCTTTGCCTCGCCGGCAAGCATGAAGCATCCGATCATCAGGATGCCGATGTTGGCCCAACCCCGATATCGATTCATCCCCACACCTCATGTGTCAGCGCCAGGGAAATCTAGTTTCCACCCGCAGAGCGGGTGGCCTCAGGATGCCTCCCGGGCGGAGGCAAGGGCTTTGGGAGCCCTGAAAGGGCGCCGCAATAGGGGTTAGGGGCGGGCGTAAGCCGCCCCTCCCTCCGAACCGGACAGGCGGATTTCCCGCATCTTATGAGGCGCGCCTCATAATGCAGAGCATTTTTAGCCCGGCGGCGCGGCGCACGATCTTGGAACAAAACGGAAAGTTCAGTGCCGCGACGGTGGGCTAAAAATGTATTGGACTAAACCGCA
>JBEKYG010000537.1:0-4337 GCA_049511215.1 Acidobacteriota bacterium
TCATCGAAAGTGCCGTACGACGACATCCACCAGCCCCTCGATTCCATTTCTCCCAGCAGACCCTGGTCGAATGTGTCCCGGCTGGGCAAGCCGGCCCGGGCTTCAAATAGACCCAGGGCCCGGTGCTTCAAGATTTCCTCGAAATCTTTCCATGGCATGGCTGCCGCCATTCTCCCGCCCAGGCGTCGCGCCAGATCCAGCATCAGGTCGCCTGCATGGCGTGTCTCGCCTGCAGCCTGGATGCAGGGCTGAACGATCTCCCAACCCGCACTTGGCGAAGACGTCGGGAAGAGGCGGTCTTCCCAGCGCTCGAGGGGAAGAGCTTCCGGAAGAACGAAATCGGCGTAAGGGCTGGTTTCGTCGAGGAAGGGAGAGAAGGAAATCACCATCCCGATTTTTTCCAGCGCCTCCTTTATCTGGGTGCGGAAAACGGAGGAGTAGGCCGGATTGGAATAATAGACAAAGGCGATCTCCGGCCCCACGGCCGAAACCAGAGCGGGCAGGTCTTCTACTGCTTGGGGGCTTCGCGGAGAAGCGCCGCCGGAAGGTGGCGGAGCAAGTGGAGCGAGCGGCACCCTCGGCTGCAGATAAATGCCGCCGGGCCGATTGATGTTCCCTTTCAGAAGGTTCAAAGCATGAATCGCCATGCCCGCGTAAATCCCGCCGGGCTGAGCGGTCACATTTTCGTCAAAAAGGGCGAGCGCGCTCGGGCTCTCGCCGAATGCCTTGGCCAGATTGATGATCCCATCGATCGGAACCCCGGTCAGACGTGAGACCACCTCGGGAGAATAGTCGCGCAACACCAGGCTGCGATAGCCCTGCCTGGTCACCCTGCCATCGCTGTCTTGGACATCATTGAATCCGTAGAGGTGCTCTTCCGCGAATTCGGCATCGTACTGGCGCTCCCGCAACATCACGTAGGCGATGCCCAATGCGAGAGCGCCATGCGATCCCGGCGTGATTCCCACCCACTCGCCTGCTTGTTCTGCCGTGCGGGAAAAACGGATGTCAGCCAAGGCCAGGGTCCCCTTCACGCTTCGTCCCGCGGCGTGAAATGAAGCATAGCTGCGCTGAAACTGCAGCGGAGACTCCCAGGCATTCAGCAGATCCGCGCCGAAAGACAGAACGAAATCGACGTTGTCGAAGTCGAACGCCGGGCGCGCCGGCAGCCCGTGCATAATCTGGAAGACCTGAGAGTAACCATCGCCGGATTGATCCAGCAGAATATTGGGGGAACCCCATGTCTCCATGAAGTGATGCACCAGATCCGCCATAGTCCCGCCGGTTCGCCCGAGAATAAAGGCGCACTTCTCCACCGCCTTGCGGCTCTCGAGTCGCTTCATGGCTCCGGAAATCGCATCCAGAGCCTCGTCCCAACTGACCGGCTCGAATTCAGCGGTTCCCTTTCTCCCCTTGCGTTTCATGGGACGGGTCAATCGTTCCGGATGATAGAGCAACTGGAGTGCGGACATGCCCTCGGTGCAGACTCCGCCGGCATTGATGGGGTGATTAGGATTGCCGCTGATGCTGGTAGGATAGCCATCGAGCAGTCGAACCTTGATGCCGCAACCGCCCGGGCACATCAGGCATGTTGTCATGACAAAGCTCTCGATGTCCGTCAAAACTCCGGGAATGGAACCGCCCGTGGAGGTCAGATACCCCCATAATGAACCCAACGCGGCCGAGGCGCCCGCGGCCCCTGTCAGCAGAAGAAATTCTCTTCTCTTCATATCCATTCTGTCCGGCGTTAACGGTGACAGGACTTGCAGTCGGTCGTCACCTTCGACTTTTCATGGCACTGCACGCAGTAGTCCATCGTTATCTTTATCAGCGGTTGGGAGGGCGGCGCCTCCGTGTTGGCGATTCCGCCGTGGCACCGGACACACTCGAGCTTTCCCAAAACAGCGTGCCTGCGATGCGAGTAATAGACATGGTCCGGAAGATGAAACAGCTTGCTGAACACCAATGGCTTGCCATCCGCCAGGATCTTGCGCAACTTGGCCTCTTCGGGACTCTTGGTAAGCGGGGTTTCGTGGCAGATGGAGCAAATGCTCGCGTCCGGCAAACCCGAGTGGGCGCCCTTAGTGTAGTAGGTATGGCAAGCCGAGCACTCCATCTGGGCCGTGTGCTTACGGTGGTTGAACTGTATCGGCTGGGCGACCCGGTTGCGCCAGTTCCGGACTGCATACGCACTGCCCGATATCAGGATCGACATCGCGACCAGCACTCCGATAGCTTTGATCGCTCCGCGCTTCCAGGACGGTACCATCCGTGCGCCCCTCCGTTGCCTACAAGATCCTAAGATTCCAAGCGACTGCGTCTGGCGCAGGCTTCGCCTTACCGCTACCGGTCACAATGCCTGCTCCGCGCAGGCAAGTGTCTGAGAAGGTAATGCTAACCCCAATGCTGTTCAGTTAAGGCTAAACCTATTGGCGCAGCCCCAGATTTCGGAGTTTTTCCCGGACTCGATCAGAACGTCCCCTGGAATCTGTGTCATCTGTGTCATCTGTGGAGTGCTTTTGGAGCCAAAAGAATCATGCCAATCCCTAGGTGAACAGTATTGATGCCAACCCGCATTTCTCACCAGGTTTCTACCGCGGCGTCGGATCCGGGCATGTCTACTGCGTTGCGCTCCGTCGGGCTCCTCGGCGTACTGTCAAGTACGCCTGCGTGGCCCTCGGTCGCGCGCCTTGTATCCATGCCCGTCTGCGCCGCCTCGGTAGAAACCTGGTGAGAAAAGCGGGCTAAAGCTGTCTCAGGGATATGCAATCAGCAAGCCAAACCGGTGTATGGAATATAATCTATTGATTTCATGATGGTTAAACGGCAGGACAGATCGGCTCGAAGAGGCCGTGACCTGACAAAATGGCAGGCAGACCCATCAGTGATTCGTACACATAGGATGAATAATCGCTTCTATATGGATGGATATTCTAGGGTTTGAGGCAAATGACCGCAGGACTGCCAAAGTGTCACATCGAATCGGAAACCTGGTCGAGCCCATATTCCCGCAATTTCCGATAAAGGCTGCGCTCACTGATTCCGAGAGTCGCTGCGATCTGCCTCCTGTGGCCGGAAAAGCGCTTGAGCAGATTCTGGATGTACTTGAGCTCGAGATCCCGCAGGCTGGGGAACCCCTTCTCCATTTGGTAAAGCGGCGCGCCCTGATCGGCGCTCATGTTGTTGGGGAGATCCCTGGGCTGTATGACATCGCCCTCTGCAAGGATTAGAGCCCTCTCGATGACATTTTGCAGTTCACGGATATTTCCCGGCCAGGAGTATTGGTGGAGGATCTCTAATGCGTCCTCGCTGGCACGGACGTGCTTTCGGCCCGGCATGCGGCTTATGATATGCCCCACAAGGGCAAGTATGTCCTCTCTCCGCTCGCGCAAGGGTGGAACACGTATGGTAATGACGTTGATCCGGTAGTAGAGGTCCTCTCGAATTCGCCCATCGTGCACCATCTGCTCGAGATTGCGATTGGTGGCGGCAATGATCCGAACATTCACATGGATATCGCGCAATCCTCCCAGACGACGGAATTGCCCGGTCTCCACCACCCGCAAAAGCTTGGCTTGAAGGACGGGAGACAGCTCGCCTATTTCATCGAAAAAGAGAGTTCCGCCATCCGCCACTTCGAACAAGCCGTGCTTGAGCGCGAGAGCCCCTGTAAACGCCCCTTTTTCGTAGCCGAACAGCTCGGATTGCAAAAGCTCTTCCTGGAGCGATGTGCAGTCGACCACGACAAATTGCTCGGATGCCCGGGAGCTGCCCCTGTGGACGGCCTGAGCCACCAACTCCTTGCCGACCCCGCTCTCGCCTTGAATCAAAACCGTCGTATCCGTGGCCGCGACTTTGCGCACTATTTCCAGCACATGTCTCAAAGCATGGCTCTCGCCGATGAATCGAGTGGAGCTCGACTGCCGATCCAGAAGGTTGCGCAGCGTCCAGTTCTGGCGGCGCAAAAGGCACTTTTCGTATGCTTTCTGGATGATCGATTCCAGTTCCGCCAGCTTGCAGGGCTTTGACACGTAGTCGTAAGCTCCCATCTTCAGGCTTTCGATCGCCGTGTCGATGGTGGCATGCCCGGTAAGCATCACCACCTCCCCCTCAAAGGATTTGACCTTGAGTTCTTTGAGCACTTCCAGCCCGCTTTTTTCAGGCATGCGGATGTCGAGCAGGATGACATCGAAGTTCGCCTCGTCGCACAGCTGCAACGCCCTGGCGGCGGATTCGGCCGGGACCACCTCGGGAAACGTCCGTGCCAGCTCTTGCGTAACCAGACAGCGGAAGCTGCTGTCGTCATCAACCACCAGAATCCTTGGAGTGCGCTCGAA
>JBEKYG010000538.1:0-4334 GCA_049511215.1 Acidobacteriota bacterium
AGAAAGCTGATGCACGCTGGGCGAGGTCTCCGGCCAGGCCTGAATGGTTTCTTCATCCAAGACCACGATATTGCCGGCGCTTCCCGCGCACTCCTGAGGGTAGATCACGGCATCGACCAGCACCACTCTCCGATACGCCGGGAAACGGGCGATCTGAGTCAGCAGGTCGGTGTGGGCGTCGGCCAGATCGGCATATCGCAGAGAGTCCGGAGTTTCGCGGCGCAGGCGTTCGATCACCCGCGGTCCGAAAGCATCATCACCCATCAACGGGTTGCCCAGCCCGATCACCAGCGTCCCTTTGCTCCTGTTTTGCCCCTCCATTTTTGACCTCCCGCGCAATGGGCAGCCTGACGGTAAATGTAGCCCCCTTGGGTGAACTCGCGGCTTCCACTTTACCGCCGGCGCGGGTGACGATGCCGTGGACGATCGAAAGGCCGAGCCCGGTTCCCTCGCCCACTTTCTTAGTGGTGAAGAACGGTTCAAAGATCAAGGGGAGAATCTCATCGGGGATACCCTTGCCGGTGTCACTGATCCGAATCAAGACCTCCTGCGCTGCCAGATCTATATCGGTTTCGACCGTAAGCGTACCCGCCTCCTCCATGGCATCGACCGCGTTCAAAGCGATATTCACCACCACTTGCTGCAACTGGCCCGGATCGATGAGCGCCTGAGGCAAATCCGGCTTGAACTCTCGGACCGTCCGCACGTTGTGGAAGATTGACTGATTCTGGAGCAGCGAAAGGGTTTTGTCGACCACCGAGTTGATATCAGTCAGCGAGGCAGAAGAGGTTGACTGCCGTGCGAAGTCAAGCAAGCCCTTGACCGTTTCACGGCAGCGCATGGTCTGTTTGATGATGATTTCGAGATTCTTGTGCAGCGGGTGCTTTTCATCGCAGTCCTCGAGCGCCAGCATGCTGAATGTCAGGATCCCTCCCAGAGGGTTGTTAATCTCGTGAGCTACGCCAGCTGCCAGCCTGCCGAGCGAAGCCAGCTTTGCGGATTGTGCCATCTGGTTCTGCACCGTGACCAGCTCCTCGGTCCGTTTCTTGACTTTCTCCTCGAGGGTGCGTCCCCAATCTTCCAGCTCGCGCTTCATAGTCTTGATGCTGGTAACCATCTTGTTGAAACGATCGGCGAGGTGGCCGATCTCATCGCGCGAGGGGATGTTGATCATGCTGTGGTCGAGATCTCCGTCAGCGATCCGGTTGCTGGCCGCGACGATTTCCTCGAGCGGGTGGATCATGCTGCGGGTAATAAGATAGGTCAATCCCAATACCACCAGGACACCGACTGCGGCCACCACCAGAAAGGTGAGCATCATGTCGGTGCGGACTGCCAGGAACGGTTTCTCCTGCACGCCCACATAGAGGATGCCGATGTTCGCGCCGGAGTGGTTGCGGATGGGCTCATAAGCAGTGATACGCCAGTCGTTGACGACGTAAGCCCTGCCATACCAGGACTGGCCCCGTTTCAGCACGGTCTGAGCTACTTGGGCGGACACGCGAGTGCCGACAGCGCGTTGGTTGGGCTCCTTCATCACCGTGGTGGCCACCCGCACGTCATCCATGAAGATTGTGACCGATCCGATGTCGCGGCCGTCGGACTGTTCCCCGCCAAATATGACTCGATTGATCTGATCCACCAACTCAAAGTTGAGATTGAGCAGGATGCCGCCGTAGAGCACGCCCTTAAGTCCAGATTCGGTGGCCACCGGCGCGGCTGCCATCAGAACCAGACCCGAGTCGACCTCGGTGCGAGAATCAGGGGTTGTCATGGGCACGGGGACGATCATTAAACGCGCCATCTGGGCCAGCGCCGGGTCCTCCCGGAGCAGCATCTCACGGCTCAGCACCTCGGTGCTCGCCATCACCTTTCCATTCCGAGCAGCGACCAGCAATTCTGTGAACGACACCGCCTCTGAAGAAGACGAGGGAACATCGGCCTCTAAGCCGCGAACGATGCGGCCGCTTTTTGCGTCCGCGAAGGTGAGGAAATGGAGATCGCTTTCCTTGCGCAGCATGGAGAGGATTCGCGGCAGCTGCTTCGATCCTTGGGAATCGGACGCAGCCGCCAGTTTTTCCGCTGTAGCCGCCCCCGCGACCGCCTTGCGAACGCTGTCCAGCCGCGCTGCATAGACCATTCTCGCCGTATCCACGCCAGTGCGCACCCGCTTGAGCGCTTCGTTGCGCATCGCATTGGTAATGATTTGCGAGCCGATGAAGGTCGAGATGGCCGTACCGCACAAGACGATCAGCACGAAGCTGATGGTAATCTTCCCCCTCAACGAGACGGCCCTAAAAGGACTGATCATAGGGGCACCGGTTCAGGCGCCACAGCTTCACTTTGCCCGTCCGCGTTTGCCCTGACCCCGATGGATCGCGAAACAGTGAAGTCGTCGTGCCTGAGGTTTCCGTCTTCCTTTCTTTCGTTCAGCTTCGAAACAGATGGACGGAACAGCTGATGCAGGGATCGTAAGCGCGTGCAATCATGGCCAATCGCTGCTCGAGCATGAGGTCTGAAACACCCGCTTCCACTCCCTGCCGCACTGCCGCCCTCATCTGATCCTCGATGTGGTTCAAGTTCTGCGCTGTCGGTGTGATGACATCCGCCGCCGCCACGCGTCCCTCAGAATCCAGTTCGTAGGAGTAAAACAGGATGCCGCGCGGGACTTCGGTTGCCGCGGTTCCATGGCAGGCCCGGACGCGATAGGGAAGAGGCGACTCGGGAGCAATCCCCGTTTCGAGCAGATCCGCCACCAGGTGCAGGGCGCGCTCGACGGAGTAGATCATTTCAACTGCCTGAGCGATATTATTCATCAGGATGTTGGTGGCAGGGAGGGTGAGGCGGAGCTCTTCCCACGCTCTGCGCGCCATTCCTCCGATCCGATCGCCGCTGATGGTCAATCGAGCCAACGCGCCGACCATATAGGAGCGATGGTCGTTCGCGCTTCGTTTGGCGTGAGAGTGCGGCACGAGATATTCGTTGGTCAGCGTGCGGTACTCTCGAACCGGAATCGTCTTGTTTGCGCCTCCATCGGAAAGCTCAATGCAATTGCCGAAAAAGAATGCCTCGTCTTCAGGCACCAGGGCGGCACAACGGATTGGCTCGCACACGATGTCCGGCACTTTGATGCCCCGAAGAACCTCCAGGGTACGTTCGCAGTCTGTGAGCCGGGCACTGAGCTCCTTTTTAAGTGTAAGAAGATCGTCCGTCGAGGGAACCTTGCCGAAGCCTCCAATGACGTAGTTGACCGGATGGACGGCCCGGCCGCCGATAACTTCCTGGATGGTGTTTCCCAGCTTTTTGAGGCGCAAGGCCATCGCCACGGCATCCGGGTTAACGCCTGCCAGGCTGATGACGCTCGGATGACCCAGGAGGTCCGGGAGGGCAAGGACGAAGACGTGTAGCGCGTGGCTCTCGATGTTGGCACCGTGGTAGGCCAGGTCGCGCAGCTTGCGCGTTTGCGGCGTCACCGCAACTTCCAGCGCGTCCTCCAGCGCCTGAAGGGAAGTGATACTGTGGCCATGCGAGCATATGGCACAGATGCGGGAAACGATGCCGGTGACATCCTCCAGGCTTCGGCCGCGCACGAGCCCCTCAAGCAACCGGATGCCCTCGAAAACATCGAGTTGTACTGTGCTGACCTGGTCACCGTCGAGGACAACTTTGATGCCCCCATGCCCTTCGACCCTTGCCAGATGATCGATGGTGATCGTACGTGTCATGCCGAACCTCCCTGTTCTTTCCGGTCTAGCGCCGGGGCGGCAAAAGTCCTGAGCTTGCGTTTGATCTCGCTCGCTCTCAGTGCCTTCTCCACTAAGATCTTCTGCAGCGACGTGATGTTACACTCCTCGACCGGGCCGCGACAGCCGATACACACCACGTTGTATTGCGGGCAGCGAGCGCCGCAGCCGGCTGTTGTTACCGGTCCGGCGCAAGGCAAGCCCCGTGATACCAGCAGGCAATCGTTCTCAATCATTTTGCACTCAAGGCAGACAGGATACGCGGGCAGCTGCGGGATGTCGCCATTCAGAATGCTGGCGGTTGCTCGTAAGAAGTCATTTTTCTCCATCGGGCAGCCTGGTATGGCCACGTCCACCTTGACGAAATCCGCAAGCGGCCGGTGAGGCCGGATATCCCAGTCGGAGGCGGGGCCGTCAGAGCCATATACCTGGCAAATGATTTGTTGGCGGGGCTGGTCTGCATCCATGGCGGCGATGCCGCCAAAGCAGGCGCAGGTACCGCAGGCAACCAGCAGCTCCGCTCGTTCACGGATCCGCCTCAGTTGCTTTTCTTCCCTTTCATTCGCCACGGAGCCCTCCACAAAAGCGACG
>JBEKYG010000539.1:0-4328 GCA_049511215.1 Acidobacteriota bacterium
TCGGCGAAGTAATTCCGTGTCCGAGCAGCGCTCGCCGCGCGGTGATGACCGTCGGCAATGTAGAGACAGGGCAGCTCGCCGAAGGCCTTCACCAATTCTTCCAGATCGGCGCCGGTCACGCGCCAGACCGTGTGGCGCACCCTGTCCACGGCTTCGAAGTCGAACAGCGGCGCGGCCGATGTCACCCTGTCCGCCACGGCGTCGATCACCCTGTCCGCGCGGTAGGTCAAAAACACCGGGCCGGTCTGCGCGCGCAGCCTGCTGATGTGGCGCGTCCGGTCGTCTTCCTTATCGCGCCGCGTGCGCTCGTGTTTCTTGATGAGGTCGCGGCCGTATTCGTCCACGGAGTAGCACGCGGCCAGCCCGGTCTGCTGATGGGTACCCATCAGCAGCCGGTAGAAGTAGACAGCCGGGGTGTCTTCCACAACCAGAGGCGCCGTGGCTCGGAGATGCTCGAAGTTCTCGACGGCGCGGCTGTAAACCACGTCCGAGTATGGGTTAGTTGCAGCAGGGAGGTCGATCTCCGCTCGAGAGACGTGGAGGAAGCTGAGCGGGTTGCCGAATGCCAACGCCCGCGCCTCTTCGGTGTTGACGACGTCATAAGGTACGGCCGAAACACGAGCAACACTTTCCGGTAGCGGCCTGAGTGCTTTAAAGGGATGAATCATGGCCATCGCTTGACTCGAAGCGGCTGCCCCAGAGGCGACCGCAGAGAAAGGTTGAAAGGGGCGAAGACTGCCGGCGGCGGAGGCCGACGGACCTTCCTCAATACTCGAAGGTTCGGGACAAGTCAAGGAAAAGACAGCGCTCTCTGCAATTCCAACAATGGGGCAAAACTCAGCCACGCGCGGCAGAGCCGGGGAGCAAGGGAGCGCGGGAGCACGGGAGCAGGCGGTGGATGAACAAAGGCTAAGTTTTTCTCTCCCCTCCTCAGCTGCTCAGCGCCCATCCTCCACAGCTCCCCGGCTCCCTTGCTTCACGGCTCCAATGCGACAGAGAACTGGCGCATGTACCCGGTCCATGAAGGCAAACGCTTCGACACGCGGCTGCTCATCGGAATCATATCTAAGAGTATATTAATCAAATATATAAGTGGATTAACGCCCTTCAAAATTTGCTTGCATTGCCGTGCCGGAACGGTTACCATCGCCGCCAGATTGCGAGATCGGTAGAGTCAACGTTCCGTTTTTCCGCGGAGGGGCGGAGAAGCAGATTAGCTTCGGGTCCTCAATGAACCGAAAATAATCACGCTGGCCCGACGATACCGCAACCGAAAACCGTCCCAAATTGTGGCGGGTCTCCTGGCATATCCCGCAAGCTTTTGCGGCCAGTTTATTTTGGCGGCGCTGTGAGGGCAGTGCCCACCGCGGGCTGCAATTGTCACGGTTGATTACCTTAGTGTCCAGGTATTTCCGGTGGCACGTGAAGGACGATCGGGCCTATCGATGAGGTCGGTTCGATCAAAGATGATCGCGGTTTACGAAGGGACCTCGAGTGCGTCTTTACCGTCACGGGTCATTGCTTGGGGGTCAGCCATTTCGTGTGGGTGTTCCCCTATTTACATGGCCACTAGTCCAATCGTCCGGCAAACGCGACCGGCCCTTAGGCTTGTACTGTTTTGGTTCGCCAGTCCTGGGACCGGAGCTTCGCGCCGCAGGCCCTGATTGCCGGCATCGACTAGGGATTGGCCTTTGTTGTGAGCTCTTGGTGATCTCAAATTCCATGGATTGGCTGTTTAATCCAAGTTTCCAAAGTTTCTTGACAGGAGATATGACATGATAAAAACGATCGTCAGACTCCTATGCCTGGCCGTGCTTAGTTTGGCATGCGCGGCGTTCGCCTATGGGCAAGGGAGCACAAATTCATCGCTTACGGGAGTAATCGTCGACCAGAGCGGCGCCGTCATCCCGGGTGCGGAGATTGTGGCAAAAGACACCGCCACAAACGAGGAGTTCCGGGCAATATCGGCTGAGAATGGTACCTTCTCCATCGCAGTGCTGAGGGCTGGAACCTACACCGTGACGGTTACTGCGCCGAGCTTCAAGCAATCCGTCCTCAAGGATGTCAAGATCGTGGCTGCCACGCCGGCTACGATTCACGTCACTCTTCAGGTCGGCGGCACCAATGAAGTCATCACCGTCGAGGCGGGGGCGGAGATTGTGCAGTCGCAGTCGGCGACCATAACCACCACATTGGAGGTCAAGCAGATCTCCCAGCTTCCGCTTCAAGCTCGCAATGTCATTTACTACCTCATGCAGCTGCCGGGGGTGAGCTCAGCGGCAACCGCCAGCCCACGCAACTCCACGGTCAACGGCATGCCTTCGACCGCCTACAACATTACCATCGACGGTCTGAACTCACAGGACAACCTGCTCAAGGATAGCGATGGGTTCTTCAGCTACATCTACCCGACGATGGATGCGATTCAGGAGGTCACACTTTCCACGGCGACGCCCGGGGCAGAGAGTGGAGGCCAGGGCGCGATTCAGATCAAGTTTGTGACTCGCTCCGGAAGCAACGAATACCACGGCAGCTTGTACGAATACCATCGCAACCCGGTCTTCAATTCCGACTACTGGTTCAACAACCGCGACCAGAGCGCCGTGCAGGATGCATTCCCACATGCGAAATGCGGCGTGGGTGGGGTGCCTTATGACCTGAGCTCATGCCATGCTCCGCGCGACCGGGTATTGTTCAATCAAGTCGGGGGCCGCGCGGGTGGACCCATCTCCATTCCCGGGCTGTTTAATGGCAAGGACAAAGCCTTCTTCTTCGTAAACGTCGAAGCCTTCCTCCTCCCCAATCAGATCGCCCGAGCCCGGACACTACTCAATCCGTTGACGCAAGCGGGCACCTTCCAGTACACCGTCACCGGGCAAACGGCTCCTCGGACGGTTAACTTGCTCACGCTGGCGGCCGCCAACGGGCAGCCTGCGACCATCGACCCGACGGTCGGGAAACTGCTGGCGGATATTCAAAATTCGACCAGCAGCCTCGGCGGTGTTGTGCAGTCGAGCAACCCCAATCTGCAGACATTTACTTTTGCCAACTACGGTATTCAAAAGCGGTACTATCCGACCGTTCGCTTCGATTTCAATCTGACACCGAAGCTTCGCCTGGAGAACACCTGGAATTATCAGAGTTTCTATAGCGTGCCGGACGGTCTCAATAGCGTGGACTCTGCGTTCCCGGGTTTTCCCAATATGGGTGGCCAAAACTCGAACCGGTTTGGCGACTCCGTGACGCTGCGTTCGACCTTGACTCCAAGGCTGGTCAATGAAGCGCGCGCCGGGTTGACCGGGGGCACCGTGCTGTTTTCCGCTGGGGTCGATGCCGGGCAATTTACCAACACTCCGATTGCCAACCAGGCAGGCTTCAGCTTGGGCATCGGCGCTGCCGGCATTACGTCTGCCACCTCCTCAACAAGTATAGAGCGCCGCAATACGCCGATTAAGGATATCGCCGACACGATGAGTTGGTCACATGGCGCGCACAACTTGAGTTTCGGCGTTCAGTTCACGCAGGTCAATGGGTGGATCGTTGACCAGCCGGTCGTGCCCACCATCAGCTTTGGCATTGCCAGCGGCGACCCGGCAGCCGGCATGTTCACCGCGGCGAATTTCCCGGGCGCCTCCTCGACCAACCTCAGCGACGCCCAAAACATTTACGCGGTCTTGACCGGGCACGTAACCGCGGTCAACGCGACCGCCTATCTCAATGAAAATACAAACCAGTATACATACCTCGGCCCGGAAACCCGCCGATCCCGCATGCGTGAATGGGGAATCTTTGCATCGGATTCCTGGCGCACGAGTCCGAACCTGACGCTCAACTATGGTTTGCGCTGGGAATTGCAGCGTCCTTTCACCACGCAGAACGGCGTCTATTCGACGGTCTCCGCCACCGATATGTGGGGAGTGTCGGGGCCAGGCAATATGTTCAAGCCAGGCACGCTCTCCTACAGCAATCTCACCGGCAACACTTACCACATACCGGTGTACACTCAGTGGCAAAGCGGTAGTGCCGCGTACCAACCCTCATGGCATGACTTCGCGCCAAGCTTCGGCTTTGCGTGGTCTCCACATGGGCATGGGGGCTTGCTGGAACGGATCCTGGGCAGTTCCGGACAGACCGTTATCCGCGCCGGTTATTCGATTGCATACAATCGGCCAGGAACGAACCAGATCCTGACTATGTTTGACTCCAATCCGGGCCTTTACACGAATGCCACGAAGAGCACAACGCTGGGCAACCTGGTGTCGGGAACGGGCACGGACGTTCTGCCGGTCTTGTTCAGTCAAACCAGCCGCCTGGGCGCGCCTTCCTTC
>JBEKYG010000540.1:0-4322 GCA_049511215.1 Acidobacteriota bacterium
GTTCGCTTTGGGTGGCGATCATCGGTATCGGAATCGGGGTCGCAGTCGCAATCGCAGTCGCTATCGGCTTTTGCAGACCCATACAACCGATTGCGACTGCGATTGCGACCCCGATTCCGATATCGACGGATATAGTTTTCTCCTTTCTTTTTGATATCGCCGGATGTCAACATACTTATAAACCGATTAGTAACACCAAGACGCAAAAACTCTAAGACGCCAAGAAATCGACTGCTTAAGTACTTTGCGCCTTGGAGTCTTGGGGTCTTGGCGGTAAAACTCCTTTCCGCCTGGCAAAAGATTGGCGGGTAAGTAGTACGAACAACATGAAACCATTTTCGTGTCTTTCGCGCTGCCGATCTTTGTTTGATGTTTGTAACCGGCAACGAGATTCCTGTCTGCTGACTTGGGTCGATGCCACACGGACGGCCTGCAGATATGGAGACCGCTCGGGGAGCCTAGGTTTTGCGCGGTATCACATGTAGAATCCTCTGTGGGGAAATGCGAATCAGCCGTACTGCTATCCTGTATCCTGGTCTTCCCCCTTGGCGTCGTTAAGTTTTGAGAGGTAATGAATGACTGACACAAAGATAACTTTAGGCGAATCCGAAATCCCGACGAAGTATTACAACATTGGGCCTGATCTCGCGACACCCTTGCTGCCGCCGCTGCATCCTGGTACAAGGGAGCCGATCGGGCCTGAAGCTCTGGCTCCGATATTCCCCATGGAACTGATAAAGCAGGAAGTTTCCCGGGAATCCTGGATAGAGATTCCGGATGAAGTGCGTAACATCTACCGGCTCTATCGCCCCACCCCCATGTTCCGGGCGCGCGCACTCGAGGAATTTCTCGACACCCCCGCCAGAATCTACTACAAATCCGAGCACGTCAGCCCTGTTGGCAGCCACAAACTCAACACGGCGCTCATGCAGGCCTACGCTAACAAACAGGAAGGGGTAAAACGCTTGGCCACCGAGACGGGCGCAGGCCAGTGGGGTTGTGCGCTTGCCTGTGCCTGCAAGCTCATGGGTATGAAATGCATGGTCTACATGGTGAGGATCAGCTACGATCAAAAGCCATACCGGCGCATCATGATGAAGACCTACGGCGCCGAGGTCGTTGCCAGCCCATCCTCATTGACCGAGGCGGGACGGAGAATCCTGGAGGAGGATCCGCACTCTCTCGGGAGCCTGGGCGTTGCCATTTCCGAGGCGGTGGAAGACGCCGCACAACGCGACGATACCAAGTACGCTCTGGGAAGCGTGCTGAACCACGTGCTCTTGCATCAAACGATCATCGGGCTGGAAGCTAAGAAACAGATGGAGAAGACGGGCGACTATCCCGATATCCTCATCGGTTGTCATGGAGGAGGGAGTAACTTTGCCGGGCTGACCTTCCCCTTCCTCAAGGACAAAATGAAAGGGGACAAGGTGAATCTCCGCGCAATCGCCGTCGAGCCCAGCGCCTGCGCTTCCCTGACCGCGGGCGCCCGCGAGTACGACTTCGGCGACGTGGCGGGAAGCACGCCACTGATGATGATGCACACGCTTGGGCACAAGTTTATTCCGGCTCCGGTACATGCGGGCGGGCTTCGTTATCACGGTTCCGCGCCGCTCGTCAGTCACCTGTTGGCTGCCAATGTGATCGAGGCAGAGGCCTACCATCAAGGGGAAGTTTTCGACAGCGCAGTGAAATTCGCCCAGTGCGAGGGGACCATCCCCGCGCCTGAATCCGCCCATGCCGTTCATAGCGCCATGGTGCACGCGCTTAAAGCCCGTGAGGCCGGAGAGAAAAGGGTAATCCTGTTCAACCTCTCAGGCCATGGCCACTTTGACCTGGCCGCATACGAATCCTTCCTGAATGGCACTATGGATCTCCAAGCCTGAGGGCGCGACTTCATGGCTCTGTAGTACCTGGAATTCAGACACTGGGGGTAAAAACTCAGCCACGAAGAACACCAAGAACGCAGATTGCGAGGCGGAATTCCCAACGAGCGCGAAGGGGAGAGGAAACCGCATGCCCCACATCAGCCCGGACCTCATTCGTGTTTTTCGTGTTATTCGTGGCTGCTTTTTGTTGGTAGTGTCTGATTTGCAGAACAACAATTCTATAAGCCGCCATTGCGCAACGAGACCATCATTGTCTCGCGAAAAGAAAATCATTTTCATCCGAGCCTCGATTTCGCATGGCCGAGACGTGCTTATTTTTTCTTGGGATCAATTCTGAGCTTCGCTGCCTGACAGGAGACCCGGGGAAATGCGTTTGTGCATATTCCTATTCATGCGATGGCATTGTGACTTATGAAAAATGACTATGTGGAAATCCATCTTCCGACTGCTGTCGATGCCGGCGACTTGCTTGGATTGATTGACGGGACGGGATGTTTAGGCGCGCACGAAAAGAACGAGGGGCTCTGTCTCTATTGGCCCAGCGGGCTGTGGTGCCCCGAGATCCTGCGCATGCTGGGTGAGGCGTTGCGGCAACTTGGCGATCAGCAAGCCATCAACACGACGAAAATCGTCGACCTCCCCGATCGCGACTGGAACGAGCGCTGGGCCGCGTCGCTCGAGCCCGTCGGTCTCGGTCGCCGCATCATTGTAAGGCAAAGCTGGAACTCCGGCGATGTTCCGCCTGGCGGATTCGATCTCGTGATCGATCCCAAGCGTGCTTTCGGCACAGGCTATCACGCCACGACACAGCTGATCGCGGAATGGCTGGAAGAGCTGGTTTGCGGCCGTGAGCGATTGCTGGATGTCGGAACGGGAAGCGGCATCCTTGCCATGGTGGCTCTGCGGTTGGGCGCGGGCTCGGCGCTTGGGATCGATAATGATCCGGAAGCGATCGAGTGCGCCCGAGAGTATGCCTCTATCAACGGCTTCGGGCCCGAACTGCAGTTGCGCGTCACTGCATTGGAGGATCTGTGCCCAGAGTCCTACGATCTGGTGCTGGCCAACCTGGATTGCAAGACCCTGCTTCGATATTTGGTTGTCCTCCGCACCTACTTGCGATCCACCGGGACCCTACTGATCTCGGGCTTGCAACAAGGCGATTATCCGGAAATCGCCGAAGCTCTGGCCGCAGCAGGTTGGCAGGTGCGAGGCCGCCGGGAGCGCGATGATTGGCTGGCGCTGGCATTGCGGGAAACGCACCAAGGAACTGAGAAACAATAGCGTACTGGCGTTTGCCTAGGAGCCGGTCCGAGACCTAGGAGGGGGGAGCGCACATGGGGCTTGGGGGCGAGCTCAAGGCGCCAGTAAGAGGCGATGTCCGCACACATCGCTGACGACGAGCAACGCGGAGATCGCCCCGCAAGCTCCATGCACCCTTCGGGCCCCGGCGGCGCGCAGGCGTCTGGGACGGGGGTGCTCCTCGACGATGTATCCTGATATCGCCTGCGTTGCGCCTACTTGCGTCGGCCCCCGCGGCGCTCGGAACGCGGACCCTCCTAATTATGTTTCGGAGGTTACAAAACTAGTTGAGAGCAAATCGGTTCACGTCACGTTTTTTGAGTTGTCTCAAGGGGCCAAGGGGTCCGAGGGGGCAAAGGCCCTAAGGCAGCATCTCAGTCCTCTGTGAGGGTTGAACTCTATGGCTTCTGATCCCTTTGACCCTAGGCTCCTGTGTCCCTCGGCCCTTGAAGTTTTCCGGCGAAGCGAGCTAAGATCCGGACGAGCTCCTAAGCATTTCTGTGGAGTAAATGCTTTGATGCAGCTTGCGTCGTCGTTCGCAATGCGTTATCATACAACCCCTTTGACCCAGCGGGGTCGTAGTTCAGTTGGTTAGAACGCCGGCCTGTCACGCCGGAGGTCGCGAGTTCGAATCTCGTCGGCCCCGCCATCCCTATAGAATCCGCCAGAGCAGCTTACAGCTATGATTTGGAGAGGCCGGGAAGTCAACATAATCTCTCAAGTACGAACCCGAGGACCGAAGGGGAGGTCGGACGATCGAGCGCCTTGACGCGGACCTCGATCGAATATCAGGCCTGTCCTTCCTACCCGCCGAACAAGATGCAATCTTGCATGGTTGCCTCCTTGACTTCCAGTTGTATGGCTTATGTCAACTCTGCGCGTTGCTCCGGTATTGGCTTAGACCCCGCGGTTGCGAAGACTACACCCATCCCATAGCGGTGGTATCCGAATATGCACTTACTTTCGCTAAAGTTCCAGTTTGCCTTGGTAGCTCAGCTTTGCGAGATCGAACTTCAGAGCTCCTGACATGGTCGAGAAGCAATCTGTCCCAATCCGGGGTCGGAATCGGTATCGGAATCGCTATCGATTCGGTTTCCCTACGATTCCGATGCCGATTCCGACCCCGACCCGGAG
>JBEKYG010000541.1:0-4322 GCA_049511215.1 Acidobacteriota bacterium
GACGTTATCGAGCACTACCTGAGTCGTTCCCGGGAATACCAGCGCTTATGCCGATCAGCGCGGAATTTCTACGAGACCGAGGCAAACTGGCCCCGGGCATCTCGAGAAATGCTGGATATCATTGGATGGTCGCTTCGTGAACGAGAGCGGAAGGTCGAGGCCGCCTCTTTACTTAAATTCGAGATTCGAGATTCGAAATTTTAAAATCTCGAATCTCGAATTTCGAATCGCTGCTTTCTTGGCGTTTGATTTTGACTGCGCCATCGCCGCTGGTGTCGATGCAATTCGGTATCACGAGAGCATCGGTCTCGATACCGAACCAGTCCCGATATCTGCCATGATTAAACGATGCCTGCGGCGCGATTATGCTGGCATTGCCAAGCACGGAGGCATAGACGAGAACGAGATGTTGCCTGTAGAAATGCTTAATCTGGTCAGGCAACGTGTCATCGCGATCGAGGTAGTCGAAGATCGCCTCAATCTCGAACACCCCCTCGTGCACAAGATAGGGCACGTTGTGAAACCTGGAGAGCAGAACCTGTGTCAGAAAGGTGTAGGGCCTGCCCCAGAATAACAGGATGCCGGCATCAAGGGGCCCCAGTCGGTCGAGATCGGCGGTCAGACAGGCGAGGTTGAAGGCGATGGCATCGTGGTTGCAAGTCTCCCACCCATAGAAGGCACGATCAAGGAGGGTCGCGTCGATACCGCGGAATCTGCCTTCCCAAAGCGCGCGCACGGGACGCGAACGCATGACGGGATGATAGGGTATGCCGCGAAAACACTGATACAGGCCGGCGAGCGCATCGATATATGCGCTTGCCAGCAGCCGCAGTTCCTCCGGCGAGTTCACCGGCCTGCCCTCCTGCACCCTCACCTCACGAATGGCATCGAAAAGCCGTGAGAGATTTGCCGCGACCTCTTCGCCGTCGGTGTCCCGGACCGGTCCGCAGGCCGCCACCGGCCCGCTTTCGAAGAGAGACACCTGATGCAGATTCTGCGCCGCAAACTGCGGCGGCATGAGAAATTCAGAGGCCAGATGCTGGTCCGCGCGCTCGCGGAACGCGAGCAGCGAGACGCGGAACCGATGCGGCCCATCGTCCTCCCATTGATGCAACCGGCGGAACAGACGGATCAAGTAGCGTTCGCCGCCGCCGCGCAATCTCCAGGGAGCGCTGCCTGGAGCGACGAGAAAAAGGCGGATTTCAGTCGAGTCCGCGCCTCTCAGACCGACTAGATCCGCAATAGCAGTGTGCCATGCGCCGCCGATGCTGGTCTCGCTGTAGACCTTCGTTGCCAAGACCTTCGCATTTTTGCCCAGGCGTACAGCGAGACCTGGTGTGCTGAGGATAGCGAACGAACTCTCGGCGATTCGCTTTCCGACCTCCTCAGGTGCGTACGCTCCATGGGGTAAGCCGTTCTCCACGAGCGCGCCGATAGGCAGGTGCTCCTGCGCCGCCCGTCGGAAAAGGTCGATGTTTCCGCCGGCGGCAGTCAGCACGACAGGCTTACCGCAAGCCATCGCTTCCAGGGAAACTTGGGTGAAGCCCTCCCGCCGGCTGGGCAAAATGACCAGATCAGCGTCGGCAATCAACGACGGGATCTGGTCGATCTGGTAGCTCCCGGCAACGACCGCGTGGTCCTCCAACCCGAACTCCGCGATCCAGCGCATGATCTGGCTGCGCCATGCGGAGATGTCCTTGGCGTCGAGGTTGCCGTGCAATGTCGCCTGGATTCTGCCGCCAAACCGGTCACGTAGATGTCGAATGGAAAAGAGGAATTCCTCAACCCCCTTCGAGGCAGCAACCCTCCCAAGAAAAGCAATGCGGGCAACCGGATGGCAAGTGATTTCGCGGCTGCCGGGCAGATCGTGCAGGCGCTGAGACAGCAACCGGAGGCCTTCGCTGATGGCGGAAGGTGAAATCTCCACGACGCGTTCCGCGGGTACAGCACGAGGCTGAAACGCAGTATCGTCGAAGATGCCTGCACTCAACCAGCTGGAATATGGAGGTGCTCGCAGCGACCGCCGCCGTTCCCACACAGTTTGATCGACTGCCAGGCGCAGGCGCATCTCTCCGCGCTCGGCGCAAATGCGCATGACCATCGCGGGGAAAAACCACTCCGCGCAGACGCTTGGGCCTGAGCGCGACACGATCGGTTGTCGTACCGGCGCAGGATCGGAGTCTCCGAGTTCGCCCAGGAACTCCGCAATCATTTTCCTTACGGCGGCCGCTTTGCCGGCGCAATTGGCGAGTTCGACGAGGCGTACATCCGCATCGCAGCCGGCCCCCATCTTGATCTCCGCGCACGTCCATCCTTGCGGCTCAGGAAGCTGGCGGTTGAGAAGCCAGGATGGGTCGGCCCCTCTTTTCCAGACCACGTGCTCACCGATGATCAAGTAATCCACGCCATCCAGTCGTGACAGTGTCGCAAGCGCCTGCTCCGGGCTGTGCACGATCGGCTCTTGCCGATTCAGGGAAGTGTTCAGCACAGCCTCTACGCCGGTTGTTTCTCCAATCTGCTGCAACAGCTGGAAGGCGATCGGCTGCTGTTCGGCATGCACGACCTGCGGGCGAGTAGTTCGATCGGCCGGGTGAAGGCCGGCACGGATGGTCTCGGCGTGCTCGGGGCGTACCGGAAACGTGGTAATCATAAATGGCGCGTCGGCAGCGGCTCCCGGCGCGAGCAGGCGTGAGAACTCACGGGGAGTGAGGCTGATCGCAGAAGGGCGCCACCAGCGCCTGCCCTTGGCCAGATTCGCAACCGTGTTTCCAACCGGATCGGTCGCGTCTGCCAGGATGCTCGTGGAGCACAACGCTCTCGGCCCGACCTCGCGGCGACCCTGGAACCAGGCGACCGGATGGCCCGTTACGATCAGGCGCGACGCCAGCGTGACGGCGTCATGTGCTCCGAGCCGGCGGTGGGGCACCTCCGCGGCTGCGAGCGCTCGCGCTATTTCTGCTTCCTCGTATTCAGGCCCGAGTGTTACGACTCGCTGAACGAAACGTGGATCGGCGCCATAGCGTTGCTTGGCGACCTCGAGCGCGGTCCCGAGCGCGGTCCCCGAGTCGCCGGCCAGCGGCTGCACGAACAGGCCGTCCACGACCCATTGCTCGAGCAACTTGCCGTTGCACTTGGCGTTGAGCCCGACGCCGCCTGCGATTGCCACCCGTCGGCACCCAGTCCTCTCGATATGGCGCCGGATCAGCGCCGTCAGGCACTCTTCGAGGATTGACTGAAGCACATAAGCCATGTTTGCGTGTGCTGCGAGGATGGGCTCGTACGCGCCCCGCGGAGGCACAACAGGCGAGAGCAACGCGACGAGTTCGTCGCTTGCCAGCCGGTATCCCAGATCATGGATGCCATAGAAGAGCACATCGGGATCGATTTGCGGCACGCCGCCCGCGCCGATTTGACAGAACCGGCTGAAAGCCTCTCGAATGAGCGCCACACGCTTGCGCTCGTCTTCACGGACTACTTCTGTGCCCGGGATCGGATAACGTTCCGGATCACCCCACGGCGCAAGCCCCATGACTTGGCCTTCCTGCGACCACGGTTCGAATCCGAGATAACTGGTAAGGAATGAGTAGAGCCGGCCGATTGACGAGCGCTCGGCGCGAAGCACTTCCTGGAGCGAGAGCGAAGTCCCTTCGCCGAGCCAGACGGAGGTGGCATCGCCTCCCTCGCCTGCGCCATCCACAACCAGCACCAGGGTACGGTCCGTAAAGCCTGAAGCATAGTAGGCGCTCGCCGCGTGCGCGAGATGATGCCGCACGAACACGACCGGAGGGAGGTCCCGGCCGAGAATGGCGAACATGGCTCCGAGTTCCTCGAGGTACCTGGCAGGATCGAGGCGCTCGACTCTGCGAATCTCCTCCGCCTCGTAGCCCCCATGAGGCATCCCCGGGGCGAAATCAGCGACAGCGAGTTTCTTTGGGTAAGCTTCAGAGAGGTAGGCATTGTACTCGCCCTGGTGGAGATGACGGCATTCAAATCCCTCTCGCACTCGCATGGGATCACAACCGGCAAACAGGCGCCGGTATCGGAAGTACTCCGACCTGTAGTTGGCATATCGAGTAAAGTCCCAGCCGACAGCCACGCAGTCAATTGCTTCGACGGGGATATTGCTGATCCGCAGCACATCCCGCACGGAATGGATGGGAGTGCGAGTGCCTTCATGCTTGCGCCTGGTCCAGCGCTCCTCTTCTACCATCGCCAGCAGCTGGCTGCGGCCGTCTGATATCCGAAGCAGGGCAGCAGCTGAGTCGTGTCCACTCCCTGGGAGTCCGAGGATGAGCCGAGGACCTGCTTGACGAGGCGGAGGA
>JBEKYG010000542.1:0-4321 GCA_049511215.1 Acidobacteriota bacterium
AAGGCGCGCGACCGAGGGCTCCGCAGGCGTACTCGACAGTACGTCGAGGAGCCCGACCGAGCGCAACGCAGTAGACATGCCCGGATCCGCCGCCGCAGTAGAAACCTGGTGAGAAATGCGGGCTACGGGTTCGCGCAAGAATAAGTTGGCATTTTGGCGCGAGCGCCGGGCGGGCAGATGCAAGGCGCCGCGACGCAGGCGATGTGATGACATCGTCGAGGAGCGGCAACGCCGCAGATGCCCGCCCGCCGCCGCGCCCCAGAGGGCTGCGGCTCCCAGGCTTAGCGAACTATCGCAGTTGGCTGGTTATGATTCAATTGGGCATCGGAGCCGCAGCAAAATGCCAAATTATTCTTGCGCGAGCCCTAAAGATGGCTCGACAACCAGGGTGGCCGGAAGAAAAACCGTGACCGAGGTGGGGAGCCCTCGTTTTTTCAGCTAGCGTTTCGTGCTGCTCTTACGTTTTTCCCGGCGGGTGGGACTTGTTTGCTTGCCGTTTGGTTTCTTTGATTTCTCCAGTTCCGCCCGCACGGCGTCGCACTCCCGGGGCATGTTGAGCTCGGTGAAAATCTCCAGGGCTTTCTGGAGCCGCTCTCCCGCGGCGGTCAGGTCTTTTTGCTCTCGCGCGAGCAAGCCCCAATTCAAGTAGCAACATCCCAACGCTTTCTTGTCGCCCAGCTCCAGACAGAGCGCTTCCTGCTTTTTATGCAGTTCCATGGCCTCCTGGAACTGTGCCCGATCCCTCAGGATCACAGCCTGGTTGCCATAGGAACTCGACAGGCCGTTCTTATCGCCCAGCGACAGGCAAATGGCTTCCTCCTTTTTGAAAAGCTGCAAGGCCTCGTCGAGCCGACCCCACGCGCTCAGGATGAGCGCCTGGTTACCATAGCCGGCTTGCAGGCCGTTCTTGTTGCCCAACTCCAGGCAGAGGGCCTCCTCCTTCTTGAGAAGCTCCATGGCCTCCTCCAAACGGTCCAGGGAGCGCAGGATCACGGCCTGGTTGCCGTAACATACCTGCAAACCGTCCTTGTTTCCCAGCTCAAGACACAGCGCTTCTTCTTTCCTGTGAAGCTCCATGGCCTCATCGACCTGCCCCCGGGTCTGCAGGATCACGGCCTGGTTGCCGTAGACTGCCTGCAAGCCGTTCTTGTCGCCTAATTCCAAGCAGAGGGCTTCCTGTTTTTTGAGAAGCTCCATGGCTTCGTCGAGCCGCCCCCATTCCGACAGGATCAGCGATTGGTTGCCGTAGGTTGCCGCCAGACGGGCTTTGCTGCCGAGTTCCAGGGCCAGGGCTTCCGTCGTTTTGAAGAGTTCCATGGCGTTCTGAAGCCTGCCCCAGTCCTTCAGGATTCGCGCTTGATTGCCGTAACAAACCAGCAAGCCGTCCTTGTTGTTCAGTTCCAAGCTGAGAGTCTCCTGCTTTTTAAGCAACGCCATGGCTTCGTTGAGCCGCCCCCAGGAGCGCAGGATCAACGCCTGGTTGCCGCAGCTCATCTCGAGGGCATGCTTGGCCTCGGCGTCCTTGCGCCCCGTCCAAAAATCCTCCTCCCGCTTGAGGATGGCAAGCGAGGTTTCCAGCTCCCCGATCCTCCTTGCGGCCGAAGCACCCCAGGTGCCAAGACATTCCGATCGGCTCGTCTGACCCGCCTTCCACATATACTCCATGGCGGGAATTATCTCGGGCAAGCACTCGCGACATTCCTTCCAGCGCTTCTCCCAATCCTTAAACAGCTTCTCCAATTCAGCCGCGCGCTTATCCTGCAGCCCTGTGACCTCGCGCGCCTTCCACAACTGCTCCCTCAGCAGGGCATGAAGCTGAAAGCGCTGTCGCTCGCGATCCAGCACGCGCAGCAAGGACGAGTTGACGAGCCGGTCGCGCGCCTCGCGGCTTTCCTTTTCATCCAGCCCGGCGATCGCGCCGGCCAGAGGCAGCCAGAAGCCATTCGGCGAGCAGACCGCGGCCGCCTGAAGCAGCTTGCGCTCGCGCGACGTCTGCGCTTCGATCGCGCGTTGGAAAAGGCCGGGCACATCATGGGCCGTGTCGCGCAATCTCTCGATCCGCAAGCCATGCGCGGCCTGAGCCACGGGGTCCAGCTCGCGGCGAAGCACGTCAGCCGCCACCACCACGGCGATTGGGAGCCGCTCGAAGCGCTCGGCAAGTTCGAGGAGCACCGCGCGGTAGCGCGAGGCGGATTCATCTCCAAGATAAATCCGAAAGACCGTTTCTGCTTCCTCTTGAGAAAAGCTTCTGACCTCTCTTGTGTTGGCCGCGGGAATCCACGGCAGCAAACGTTGGCGGGAAGTGCAGAGCACTGAAGCGGGCGGCCCTGGTTTCAGTTCTATCGCGTCCTGGTTCCAGATGTCGTCGAGGACGAGCAGCGATCGTCGTTCACGCAGCCATTGTTTCGCGGCCTCGATTTGTTGTTCCGGAGGCAACGAGCCGACCTCGATCTTGAGCCGAGCCGCAAGCTCCATACCGATCTCGTTCGCAGTGCGCTGGCCGCACGCCTGAAAAATCACCGCATCAAAGGCTCCTTGAAACCGCCAGCCAAACTTGAGCGCCAACGTCGACTTGCCGCATCCGGCCTCGCCATGAAGCAAATGGGTGCCCGGCTGCTCGGCGAGCGCTGCATACAGGATCTCCAGGTGCTCCGCCCGGCCGACAAAGTCCTTCGGTTCATAGTCCAAGAAGAAGTTGGCTGCCTTGGCGCCGGCATCCTTGCGCATGTCGCGCATGCGCTTCACCCACCGGACGGTCTCGTGCACGCCTTTGTCAGAATCCGCCCGGGCGTCGATAAAGATCTTCGTGCGGAGCAGCTCCGGGAGTTTTGCGTCTTTCAAGAGCACAACGCCAAGGCGCCGCCGGGATTCGCTGATCTCGCGATCGAGTATCGTGGCCCACTCCAGGTCGGTCCATCGCGAGCTGGCCGCGTCCGGCGACCAGGCCACGATCGCCAGATCCGATGAGCTCAACCCCTCTTCGATCTCGGTGACGAAATTGTCGCCGGCGATGATATCCACTTCGCAAAGCCACGGCGTGATCAGCTCGCGCTCAAACTCCGCCGCGAGTTTCTTGACAAACTCCCCATCTTTGGTGCTGTGAGACAGGAAAACCCTGAATGATTCCATGACCGGACCTCCAATGGCGGGTTCGTTCCATATTACCTCAAATTGGCGGGTCACCGACAAGTGATAGCTCGACCGGTCGGCGGAACGGACTTTTTACCGCCAAGACTCCAAGACTCCAAGGCGCCAAAAGTCTTAATCTTCACTTAGATTCGAAATTCGAGATTGTGGAATTTCGAATCTCGAATTTCGAATCTCGAATCTCGAATCGCAGGCGGCCCGGTAGGTGTTGACGCGGACCAGGCTGTCGTGTAAGGGTAGTCCTCAAATTCCGGAGAGGTTTTGTGGATACCGTGGAGAACAGGGATCGCCTGTTTGAGTCCGTGCCATTGGTACTGGGGGTCACCGGGCACAGGGACCTTCTGTCAGAGGACACTCGGCAGCTGGAGGAACTGGCGGGGGAATTTCTTGACGATTTGCGTCACCGTTATCCGAACACGCCCCTGGTACTCTTGTCCCCCTTGGCCGAAGGCGCCGACCGCCTGCTGGCACGCGTAGCACTCGGGCACGGCGCCGGACTCATCGTCCCTTTGCCGATGGAGCGGGCGCTCTACATCCAGGACTTTGACACGGCGGAATCGAAGAGGGAATTTGAAGAACTCCTGGGCCGTGCGGACCGGTGGTATGAGTTGCCCATTCTGCCTGGCATCAGCCGCGAGCAGATCGCCCAGCCAGGACCGGAACGTAATCTTCAATATGAAGCGGTCGGCTTCCATATTTCCCGCAAGAGCCAGATCCTGGTTGCCGTCATGGAGGAGATGACTTACCCGGATTCCCAAGTTCATGTCGGGGGCACGCTACAGATCGTGCTCAGCCGGCTGGCCAAGCTCACGGATGCCGTCACTCACGAAATGAGCGCGTCCGAGGTTGCCGAAAACATCGTGCCTCCGGAGGCGCATCCGTGGATGGAGCCCATTCTGAATCTTGAGGACACCGGTCCTGTTTACCAGATCACAGCTCGACGCAAGAAACATCCTTCTGTCTCCGGCAACTTTCGGCCGAAGGCGATCTGGCTATACCCGGAAGCCGATGACGGCCAGGCCGAGGGCGATCTCCAATCCCAATTCCGTCGAGCCTGGGAACGCCTGGATGAGTATAACAAGGACATATCTGCAATCCGGCTCGCCGGCGATGTCCAGGTGTCCGCCGGCCGAGAGAGTCTGCTACCCGAGGAACATGCGGCCAAACTATCCGC
>JBEKYG010000543.1:0-4314 GCA_049511215.1 Acidobacteriota bacterium
ATCAACCACGGCAACGGCCTCGTTACCATGTACTTCCACCTCTCCCGAATCGATGTCGAGGTCGGGCAGGAGGTCACGAAGGGCCACACACTCGGCGTGGTCGGATCGACGGGCCGCTCCACGGGACCGCACCTGTTCTTCGGCGTCCGCTGGCACGACGCCCGGGTCGATCCCAAGTTCCTGCTCGAGGACCCGGACAAGATCCCGTCTGTGAACGAAGCGTCAGCGCCTGCGGGGCATGCCGGCGCAAACGCTAACGCTTCGTCCAAGCAGACGCGGAAACGGTGAGCGTGAACAGGCTGCGCCGCAATATCGTTTTCATGTCGGCAGTTGCGGCGTCACTTTAGTGCCGGCGATAGACCTCACGACGATGGCCGATCCTATAAATCCGCACGAGATGTAAATTGTCATCGGCGGTGTAAAGGATGCGGTAGTCGCCGGTCCGCACGCGAAACCCGTTGCCCGCGACAAGCTTTTTGCATCCGGGCGGCCGAGGATCCACCTGGAGGTCGTCGATGGCATCGGAGACCCGCTCACGAGCCTGGGTTGGCAGATCGCGGTATTCACGTCTCGCGCGGGTTTCCAACTCAACCTTATAGGTCACTTCTTGGCGCCCCGGCGTGCTTCTTTCTTTATACCATCCCAGGCGTGAAATCCTGTGGCTTCGCTTATCGCTTCTCGGAGGTCCTCAGTGTCGAGCAGATCCTCGAGTTTTTCTCTCAACGCGATTTCGAGGACGAAGTTCTTTCGCAGGCCCAGCTTCTTGCAGACGAAGTCCAGTTGGGCGGTAAGATCGGACGGGAGCTTCGTGGCAAAAGGCTCGGTTTTCATGGCAATTCCTTTCATGTCGTATCATACCAAATCATGATAGAACATGCCACGGAGCTTACTTCAGATTTCGGGACAGTCGCCATAATCCCCAAACTTCCAGGGCCAACATCGATGTAAAACATTTCCAAAATGTTTGGGGATTAGAGTGGCTGGCCCCGAAATCATCCATCAGAAGGCGGTTTCTCAGGGCCGGTCTCGGAGGCGGCCGGAAAAGTCAGGAAATGTGAGGAGCGAGTCTCAATACCGTTGCCGCCATGCGACCGCCAACCTGGTAGCGATGTCTGCTGGGGGACTGGTGACTTCGGCAGCTGTCCCGCCGCAGCGAAAACCTTAAGACCCAAAAACGACGGCAAAAAGGGCGGCTAAGCACGATCCGGAGGGCTTGCCCGAAGCTTATCCTCCCGGCATTCATGTACTTGCCCAGGTCCGGCATCGATCCCTCAAATCGCCGGTAGGGCGCTCCAATCACAGGCGGTCCGGTGAAGCTGGACGTTCGGCCCGACGAGAGTCGGCGAAGATGTTCGCGCCGCAGGCCTCACATACGACGCTACATAACAAATTGCGCTCCAGCTACGACTCGGAAGCAAAAGCCGTCCACCCTGATTGATGTTTGACTAACGACAGCGGAACTGCTCGTTGTGGTACGCGATATTCTTGCCATCCAGCTGATGTTGAAGAAGCAGGGGGTGACGCCTTCCTCCGATCAGCACAGTTTTGTCTTCGAATCGAATGATGCCAAGGTCAAACATCGCATGGTGATTGGGACAGAGCACGAGCATGTTTTCGAAGGAATCCAGTCCATGATGCGCTCCGCCCACGGGCCGGATATGGTGCACCTCGGCATAGAACTCGTCGTCTCCGATTATAATGCGCGTCTGACAGACCTGGCAGCGGTAGTCGTACCGTTCCTTAAGTGCCCGGCTCTGAGCGGTGTCCCTGACAACGCGCATCACCATCGACTGAATTCTCTCCGGGGGCTCTTGTCGACTCGCCGCCAATGCAGTTTCGGGCGTCCACCGAATCATGCCGATCAATTGCCGCCAAATCTCCCGGGGAACCCGGTAGAAGGTCGCGACGGCGTGGGGATTCATTCCCGCAGCACGAAACAGCGGCTCAGTGGCTTCATTCCTTATGATCGGCGTGGTTATCAGAGCCTCGAGGTCGCGACTTCTGACCCTGGCCGTGAGGAAGCTCACCTGTTGATTGCGCTGCTCGACTTTGGCGATTTCACCAATCAGACTAATTCGCTGGCGTCGGTCGAGCTGATCGCCCTTCGGAAACCGGGCCTTTGTTGAGTGGTAGAAAGCAATACCGTCTCCCGGCGAGAGCTTGCAATCCCGTCGAAGGGTTTTCCCCCAGACCTCCCCGCCCACCTGATACACACCCTTCCCCCGAGGAGGCTTCATTTCTTTGTAGAACTGCTCGATATCTCCCCACATGGACTCAGGGTCGTCCTTCAACGACATTATCCAATCGCACGCCGCCCCCGGTGCGCCCTTGGCGCTTGGCAGTTCCTTCGTCGATGCCACTGGAGTTCCCGCCATTCTTCATCCTCCCTCGTGGTGAACTCAGGCTGCCCCACGGAACGAATGGTCAAAACTTACTGCATTTCGGATCGAAGCCCAGGCGCGACCACCGGTCAGGTACCGAGATAAAACATAAGCTCGGCCCACCGATCATTGCGTGGACGGCAGCCGCGTTTCTTCCGTGGCCTTTCGGCATCGGGAGAGGGAATGTGCCCTTTTCGCGCTCAGGGGCGAGGGCGCTTCTTGCGCGCCTGGTAGGTGCGGGCAAGCTCCATGAAGATGCCGACATCCCGGTCAAGATCGGTCTGGGTCCCGTCAAAAAAGAAGTTTCTGATCGGGATATCGTCGTGATCGGCACTGACCTTCGGGTAGATCGCCTCGGTGACGATCCCGTTCATGCAGGTGAAAGGAGAAATGTCGACCACGCCGTCGCATCCCTGGTGGTAATGGAAGACGGCCTTGCCGACGCTGAGCGTCATTTCCCCCAAGGATCCCTCGTGGGGCAGATAGGGGTCGGAATAGTCGAACAGCCGCGTGATCGGATATATGGCGCCGGAGCAGGTGCGGGGGCAGCCGGCCGATGCGCGCAGCGACATCTTCACGCTGGGCTGCCTGCTGTATGAGATGCTGGCCGGGAAGCGCGCCTTCGCGCGCGATACGGCGACGGAAACCATGGCGGCGATTCTCAGGGATCCGGCGCCGGAGGTGAGCGTGTCCGGGGTCGAAGTGACGCCGGAGCTGAATCGCATCATTTCGCACTGCCTGGAAAAGAGTCCGGGCGAGCGCTTCCAGTCTGCCAGCGACCTGGCGTTCAGCTTGAAAAACCTGCTCACCGGCCCGACGCCGGCACAGCGGGATTCGGGCAGGCGTGAGGCCGCGAGCCGATCCGCAATCCCGTCGATTGCGGTGCTGCCTTTCGCCAACCTGAGTTCGGATGCGGAACAGGAATATTTCTGCGACGGGATAACCGAGGAAATCATCACCGTGCTGTCGAAGATCTGCGGCCTGCGGGTAATCTCGCGCAATTCAGCGATGACGCTGAAGGGAGCGCGCAAGCCCACTCAGGAAATCGGGCAGCTGCTGAACGTGCTCTATGTGCTGGAAGGGAGCGTGCGCAAGGCGGGGAACAACCTGCGCATCACCGCCCAGCTGATCGATGCCACGACGGACGCGCATCTCTGGGCCGAGCGCTACCCAGGCACGCTCGACGATGTGTTCGACATCCAGGAAAAAGTCTCGCGGTCCATTGCGGATGCTCTGCGGCTGAAGCTCAGCAGCGGAGAGCAGCAACAGCTGACCGAGCGGCAGGTATCCGATGTTCGCGTGCTCGACTGCTATCACCGCGCGCGGCATGAGCTGTACTTTTTTACCAGGGATTCCCATGAAAAGGCAAAGAGACTTCTGCAACAAGGCCTGGACACTCTTGGCGAGCATCCGCTTCTCTACCTGGGATTGGCGCTGACTCATTTCATCGCGCTCGATGCCATGCTCGAGTCGCGTGATGAAGCCCTGGAGGCCGCCACCGAATATACGCGCCGCGTGCAGGAGCTGGATCCACGGTATGCGCCTGCGATCCTTGCCAGGCTGGAGAGATTTACCGGCAGTCAGGTGAAGGCGATCCGCCACTGGGAAGATGCGGTGGCCGCAAATCCCGGCGACGTCGATGCACTCTGGTTTTTGTCCTGGAGTTACAGTTTTCATGCGGGCAAGTCTGCCGCCGGCCAGACGGTGGCGGAAAGGCTTATCGGCATCGATCCGCTCACGGTGGCAAACCTCCTCGCCTTGGCGGGCCCTCCTTGGGCCGATGCCGACTTCGCCCAGGCGCTTGCCGTATTTGACTGGCAGAATTCCCTCCTGATCGTCAAGCCGGAAACCGTGCTTGCCTGGCATCGGAAGGGATTTCGGCTTTATTGGACATGGAAGAGCCGCCAGCGACTCCCAGGAAGACCCGATACCA